>JAAZAB010000474.1 GCA_012514555.1 Lentisphaerota bacterium | reverse complement strand
GAACCCTATGAATCCGGCGGCGCCGGTGACCAGGATGTTCATGATTGCCCTCGCTCCCCCGCTTGCAGCGCGCTTTCAACGGCCTCGCCGCGCGCAGGCCGGCGGCATGTCAGTCAAAATCCGGCGTATTATGCCAGACGCCCCGGCAAATAACAACCGCGAATCACACCCGGTTGACCGGCGCGAACGGCTGCGCCAGGAAAGCCATATGATTGGCTCGCAGGACGCCATATTCCATGCTTGACCACCGCGCGCGGCCGCGCTTACATGCGCGGTGAATGCCCCGGGCAACGAGGCGCGCATGAAGTTCAAAGGCTGGGAGACAATCCGGATACGCGGCGAAGACGGGCGGGTTTTGGCAGCCCGGGCGCCAGTCATCATATCGGCCAGCCGCGCGACGGATATCCCCGCCTTTCATTCCGAATGGTTCATGGACCAATGGCGGAAAGGCCATACTGCCTGGACAAACCCGTTCAACGGCAAGGTTGACTTCATCAGCTTCGCGAAGACAAGGCTGGTGGTGTTCTGGAGCAAGAACCCGGCCCCGCTCATGAAATACCTTCCGGAGCTGGACGAGTCGGGAGTGAACTACTATTTCCAGTTCACGCTGAACGACTACGAGCAGGAAGGTTTCGAGCCGGGCGTTCCTCCGCTTGCTGACGGCGCGGCCGTGTTTCGCGAGCTTTCCCAACGCCTCGGCAAATCAAGGGTGATATGGAGGTTCGATCCCCTGATCATGACGCCGGGCCTCGGCCCCGAACAATTGTTCGAGCGCGTTGCCCGCGTCGCCGAGCTCGTGGGACCGCTCACGGAAAAGCTGGTGATCAGCTTCGCCGACATCCTGAAATACCGACGGGTGCAGGAAGGCCTGCGCCGGGAGAACGCGGCATGGATTGATTTCACGGCCGACGCCATGATGGATACGGGGCGGCGCATTGCCGGGTTGAAGAAACACTACGGGTTCGAGATCGCGACTTGCGCCGAAAAAGCCGACCTCTCCATGTTCGGGATAACGCGCAACAGGTGCGTGGACGACGCGCTCATTGCCCGGCTGTTCAGCCGGGATGCCGAGCTGATGGCTTTCCTCGGCAGCCCGGACCCGGGCTCGGATTCGCGGCCGCGCTTGAAAGACCGCGGGCAGAGGAAGGAGTGCGGCTGCATCGCCAGCAAGGACATTGGCGCGTACGGCACCTGCCGGCACATGTGCGTCTACTGCTACGCGAATGCGGATGCCGTAGCCCGGCGTAAAAAACCGGATGAACAAACAGGCTCATGCGCCTTGAAATCAATGAGGCGCCGGCTATAATGCCCGCCCTGCCCAATTCCTTAATTTTCACCGGGGTGTAGCGCAGCCTGGTAGCGCGTCAGCCTTGGGCGCTGAAGGTCGTGGGTTCAAATCCCACCGCCCCGATCTATCCTTCGCTCGCAGCGCAGCGGAGCGGGAAGCGTGTTCGTCCTTCCTGGACGCCATCTTTTCGAAACCGCCGTTCGACGATAAGACCCGCCGCTTTCTCCTTCATTCATAGGCACTTGTGTGGCCGATGCCGAGCGGTACGGTTCAAACTGGATGGATAGGCGACGGGACTTGTGAAGCGCCCCCTCGCAGCGTTTTAGTCTGCAGCGAGGCCCTGCGACTCGTGGCGCCCGCTGAAACAGCGAGGGAGGATCAACGCGCGCGCATACGGAAGAACTCCGCGATTTCGGGTTTCCCAGATTGTCCGCAGGCCACCGACAGGGTCAGTTCGACAAGCCCGTCTTCGTCCGCCTCGATCTGAACACCGTTCATAGCCAGAAAGACGATGGCCGTCGCGGCACCGGTTCTCTTGTTCCCTTCGAGAAACGGATGGTTCTGAACGAGGTGGTACAAGTAGGCAGCCGCCATCTCGAAGACGTCGACATGCAGATATTCTCCGCCATAGGCCATCTGCGGCATGGCGACAGCCGATTGCAGCAATCCGACATCGCGCGTTCCTTCCGTTCCTCCATACCGCTCGATCATGCTGGCGTGAAGCCGCATGACCTGCTCGAGGTCCAGGAACAGGGGAGTCTGCATCGCCTACTCCGCCAGCCGCTTCATGGCCTTGCCGAATCGCTTGTGGACCATGGCGACCGCCTCGTCGAACTTCTTCGACTCCTCGCTGGAGCGTACCGGCGTAAGGACCAGCGAACGACCGTCCGAGATGATCTCGAATGGTGTGTCCGGCGTGGTGTGTAACAACTCGAGGATCGGTTTCTCGATCACCATGGCGTAGCTGTTCCCATGTTTCGTCAGCTTCTTGATCATAATCCACCTCGTTCTTTGGTTGACACTACGTATATCCTATGTGATTACGCTTGTCAAGCCCATGAGCAAGTCCGTGAGCATGTATTGAGCCTGGCTCACGAGCCTATCCGCCGGGTGTCGGATTCAGTCGCAAAGGCGCACCAGGCCTCGGCGGTGGCCACGAATGGCAAGGCCGGGCCTTCGAAAACGGTGAGAATGGGTGCGATCAGTTTTGGGTACGGTTCAAACGAGCGCCAGTCGCTCCGATCCTTCCTGCGAAGCCTCATGGCGAAGCAGGATGGAAAGCCACCGTTGGACGAATCCATGGACCGTGTCTGCCTGCCCAGGAGCCTTGCGGAACCCCAAGCAGACCTGCATTGGCTTGACGGATGAGGCGATGGGGCATTGCGAGTCGTAACTCGGCGAGCAAGTCCTTGGCGGGCGTGGCCAGCGAACGGACGGGACAAACGGGACGGACTGCAAGTGTCTGTCCTGTGAGTCGCGCTGGTCCTGTTTGGACAATCGCTCAGGGGATGCAGCCCCGTTGGCGTTGGCGCGCGGCGAGGCGCGCGCGGGTCATGCGTTCGCGCAGGCCGCCTTCCTTGAGAAAATCCTGTTCGAGCCGGCGTAGCTGCTGGTCTAAAAGGTAATTGGTCTGGTGAATCAGGCTGATAACGATGTTCGCCACGACCGGCGCAGGGCGGGTTTCGATGAATTCGCGGAAGGTCTCGTAGGAAACCGGCTTGCGCGAGCCGAGTTGCCGGACAAAGCGGGCTTCCTTCGAGTCCTTGTCCCATTGGGAATGCCCGCCCGTGCGCAGGAAGTCACGATAGTCTTCCAGAAGCTCCTCCAGGCTGGCGCGGGCCACGTTGGTGAGTTTGATTTCGGTTTCCTTGGCGGTGCCGCTCGCGCGGCTGCCTTCGAGGATGTTCTGCTTGCCCGACCGCGCGGCCTGGATCATCTGGTCGAGCGTGCGGCTGCGCTTGTCCACGAAACGTTCGCAGAAACACGCCGTGGCATCGTAGACAACGCGCGCTTTCTGAAAGGAGAGAAGGTTTTCGTAGCCGCCGTGAGGGGGCAGCACGCGGGCTTGACCAGACGGACAGGACGAACAGGACGGACCTGGCAAGTCCGTCCTGCCTGTCGTGTGGGTCCCGTCCTTCATTGCCCCAACCACTCCAACATTGTCTCCGCCTCCTCGCCACTTTGTACCGAGAAGCGCCGGAGCAATTCACGGACGATCAGGTCCCGGGGGCGTTGTAAGAGAGCGGATCGAAGCAGGATCCCGCGGGCCAGGCGCGGGCGGCCAGCTCTTTGTCGAGCATATAAGTGCCGTTCTTGCTCGACTCGGCGCGCTCCATGTGGCGGGCAATGCCCTCGCTATTTTTCTCCTCCTCGATCTGTTCCTTGACGAACCAGTCAAGCAACGGCTCGGCCGAGTAATCGCCCTCGTCCCGGACAACCTTCACGATGGCGTGAATTTTGGAGGTGATGAACTGCTCGTGGTCATAGGCGTCCTTCCATGCCTCCAGCGGCGAGGACCAGGTCTTCTTGAGCTGCTTGAGGTCCATGAGAGCGACTTCCCCGCCCCTATCGATGATGTGGTCGAAAAACTTCATCGCGTGAGTAGTCTCCTCATGGGCCTGGACCCGCATCCAGTGGGCCATTCCGTCAAGGTTCTGAGCATGGAAGTAAGCGCTCATGGACATGTAGATGTAAGCGGACTCCAGCTCGTTCTTGATCTGCTCGTTCATGATGTCGCGGACTTTTGATGGAATCATGGGAAATCCTCTCCTTACTTTATGATTTACGGACTTGGAGGTACTATATGACCGGCGGGCGGCCTTGTCAACGCTGTTTTTCCCCGTCGAAAGTCAACAGCACGTCGCGCGGGTCGCCGGCATGGCCCGCTTCGCGGAGAAGGCGCAAGTGCGGCGCAAAGTCGCCGATCTCGTACAGGTTATGCGCATCGCTGCCGAACGAGAGTCTTACGCCCTCATTGATGCATTGGCGGAAAAACGCCGCAGACGGCTCGTTCGCGTGGAAGTTGATTTCCGCGGCGGTTCCGCGGCGGCGCAGCAGCGCCACTGTGGGGGCAAAGAGCGATTCAGGCACGGGCCTGTTTCTGCGGCGGAACAGGCGGAACGGATGCGCCAGGATTTGCACTCCCTGGCCGAGAAACCGGTCGAGTATGCGCAGGAAATCCTCCTCGAGCTTCGCCGCAGGGCAGTCCGGGTCCCGGAGCCCCGGCAGATCGTGGATGGCGCCGATGAGATAATCGGTCTTACTCCGGTCTTCAGGCCGCAACACCATTTGGCCGCTGAAATCGGCGTCGACTTCGAGGCCCATTTTGACGAACGGCCCCGCCGCCGAACGGGCGATGTCGAAGAATGCGGCCGTTCGATTCTCTTTCGGATCCGCGCCCTGGATTCCTTTCCGCAGGCAGGTTCCGTTCCAGTATTTCTCGGCGTCGTAGTAGAGGTGGCCCGAATGCTCGGAAAAGCCGATGCCGGCCAGGCCGAAGGCCCGGCCCAGTTCCATGGCGCGGGGAATGGACATGTTCTCGCTGCAGTATGCCAGGGGCGTGTGCACGTGCCAGTCCACGAGGCCGAGGGACGGCGGCATGGCCAGGTCCTCCCGCTGAATGGCGGCGCGGCCGTTCTCCAGCGTAATGAGCAGGAAGGAAAACGGCGACACGCACAGGCCCGGCGCGGTGACGAAAGTCACGCCGCCGTCCACTATGGGATCGCCCCCGTCATGGTTATGCCCGCTGACCGACAGCATGACACCATGGCGGCGCATGGCGGCAATGATCTCAGGGGCGTTCAGGTAATTGTAGGGATCATGGCTTAGGCCGGGCGGCGCGAGGCAGCAGTGCTGCAAAGCCACGATGGGACCCGCGAAGTTGCTCCGTGCGGCGGCGAAACGGGCGATGTCGGAAGCCGTGCGGCTGGCGTTGTAGCCGGGTTCCTCCCTGTCGAGAAAGGGCAGGAATCGCACCCCGGCCAAATCGACGACTTCCCCGGGGCGCGGAAAGTCTTTGTAGAAGGCGTCGGCATCCCCGTCATGGTTGCCGGGAATGGCTATCCAGGGGGACTTGAGGTTGTCCAGGAAGGCGCGCAGCACGCGGCGCCGGTCCGATGCGTCGGATGCCTCCCCGCGGTCCACCACGTCGCCCAGGACCAGGGTGACATCAGGCCGAACGAAGCGGTTCAGGCGATGCACGGCGCGGAGCAGAAGCATGTCGGCTATCGTTCGCCGGCGGACGTCGCAGATATCGGACCCGAAATGGATGTCGGTGAGTACTCCTATCTTCATTGTGTGTGATCGCTCCTTTCGCCGCACTGACGCCCGCGGCCGGGGCCTGTTGTTTTGGGCGGCGTCCATGAAAAAGAGCGCCTGCCGCGGCCTATTACTAGAAAAGCGGCCGCAGGATTTTCCTTGCATCCTCCGCAAGATACCCGTACAGCGACCCGGCCATGACCGGGAGCCAATCGAGGACCTTCATCCTTGAGATGCCCGTTGCGGCGAGGTACCTGGCCAGGTGCATCTCGCCCAAATCCTCGCGGCGCATCATGAGGTAGTCCATGTAACTCCGGGCAACATCGGCCGCCGGATCGCCGATCGCGACCTCGGCCCAGTCTATGATCTTGTGGCATGTTCCGTCAAAAATGATATTGCCGCCGTGGAAGTCCCCGTGGAGGACGGCAAAGCCTTCCGGAAGTTTTTCCAGCATGGCGATGAGCTTTCTTCGCCCTGCGTCGTCAAGCCCGGGCGCTCCATATATGTTTCCCGCCAACACGAGCTTGATTGGGCGGAAGCTGGCGGAGTTCACCTTGTGCATCGCAACCTGGAGCTCAACGACCTTGTCGAGGCACTCGCCGGTCTTGTCCGGCGCCTTCAGCATCGTGTCCCCGAGGGACTCGCCTTTTACCTGCTCCATTATGAGCGTTGTCCTGCCCAGGAAAGTCTCAACCCCGTACACCTCCGGAACCGGAATGCCCTGCTCCCCGACCGCGGCAAGGGTGAACGCCTCCTGGAAAACCTGCCTTCTTGACAAAACTTCCCGGTAGACCTTGGCCACGATGCCGTCGCGGGCGTAGACGATAGCGGACATGCCGCTGCCGACTTTTTCGCCGTAGCGCTTCCTGAACTCTTCGTCGTTCTCCGCCGCCTGTTCTTTCCGCGCGCTGTCTGCCATGTACACCTCCCGCCCTTTGGAATGCCCGGTTCTTCCCTGTGACTGTATCCTGTTCTCCATCAGCGCTTGTTCGACCGACCGCGTTTTTCAAATACTCGAAAACGACGAGGAACAAACAACTCATTCCGCCGCGGGCAGCCTGCCGAGAATGCGCGCGAGGAGGAAGATGAGAAGGCCGTTGCAGAAGAGAATCGCCGCCGTCAGCATGCCGGAAATGATGCCCGGCATCAGCATGGAGAGGCCAAAAAGAATCCCGGTGATGTTGAGCGCCGTCTGGATGATGAACAGGTTTCTGACCGGCCGCGGCATGGCGGCCGGCTTTTCCGGCGCGGCCCTCAATGCCACCGCCATGGGCACGACCCGGCTGGCAAGCAGGATGAGGCTGCCAGCCAGGTTCAGCAGCCCCAGCATGACGCGCAGCAGGCCGGTCAGGATTCCGGGCACTATGCAGGAGAACACGCCCATTGCCGCGAAGACGAGGCCTATGACGACGATAAACCGCGAGCGCCGGAACGAGCCGAGCGGGGTCTCGCCCATGGCGAGAATCTGGACTGACATGACGACGAGCAGCATGCCAAGCTGGCCGTCGGGCGAGAACGGAAGCATGCCCAGGTTGATTGGGACAAGCAGGACGGCGAGGAGCACAAGGAGCACGCCAAGGAAGATGATGATCGCGACTGCGAGGGAAATCGGCGCGTCCCGGAAAAGGACGCGCCGGACGCCGGCAGGGCACGGCTTTGGTTTGGCAGGGTATTGCCTGGCAACCGCCTCGATGCATTGCGCGAGCCAGAAAAGGGCCGCGCCGCCAATGATCAGGAGCGCTGCCGTGAGCGTATCGGTAGTGACCCCGGGGACCAGCGTGACAAGGCCGAGCAGGAACGAAGCAAGGTACACCAGAACGCAGGCTGCGGTCATCTGCCGTAGAACGCCCGGAACGCCAAGCCACAAGGCCGCCTTGTCCCTGAGAACGAAGAGCTGGATGAGCAGTCCCGCGCCACCGATGGTCAGGATGGCGCCGACAAGCGCCCGCACGAGATCCGACAGGAAGCCAGGGATGAAGCAGGCGAGCATTCCCAGAATCCCGGCGGCAATCCCGATCAGGATGACGAGCCACGTCCGCCTGACCTCGCCAAGAGGGGTTTTCCCCATCGTAATAACCTGAAGCGCAACGATTACAAGGAAAAG
>JAAZAB010000473.1 GCA_012514555.1 Lentisphaerota bacterium | reverse complement strand
TCACAGAGAACACAGAGGGGTGGCGAAATGGGCGTTCTTCCTCCCTATTTGTATTCTCACGGGGGAGACGGGTAAAAAATCAACCCGGATTTTGCGGGTTCAAATATTCGTCCATTCGTTCGATGCTTTCGTTAAGCAAGGCTTTAAGATGCTCCAGGCGCGCTTCCCAGGGCCGGCCGCCGGGGGGCCAGCTGCGATATTCCCATTCGATGTATCCCGCCAGAGGTTTGGCCAGCTCGTCCACGCGCCGGGCCAATTCTTCCGGCGCCACCCCGCGCCGCGCCCGCAACTCCCGCCAACGGTCCGCCAAGCGCCGGGCATAAGCAGGCGAGTCGCACTCCAGGCCTGTCATCAAGCCGCTGCGCAGCCATTCCCATTGTCCCAGAACGGGCGTCATCTCGAAGTCCCAGGGCACGAAGAAGAACGTTTGTTTTGCCATGTCGTAAATGAGGATTTCGTGCAGGAGATATTTGAACGGATAGCCGTTCCGATTCTGGAACAGGTTAAGCAGCAGTTGTAAATCCGCCATGCTCCCCAGATCCAGCCGCCGGGCCAGATCCGCTTCCCAGTCCGGCCCGGCGGACTGCGCCAGCCAGCGTTCGAATTCGCGAACGGGACCGGAAAAGTCCCCGTGGTGATCCGCCGGACGCCGGACCCGCATTTCCTCCTTGAATGGTCTTAACGTTTCATGGCGGTACACGATCCAGCGGAGTTCGTCCGCGGCGCCCGCGGCGGCCGGACCGGCGGCGAGCAGTTCTTCGTCCACGCGCGCGGACAGTTCGAACAGGCCGTAGTAGCGGCCGTTCAGGAACACCTCGGCGAAGCGCGAGTCCGGCGCCCGATTTGTCGTTCCGGGGTCGCTCCATGAGCGGAACAAATCGAAGGCCAGCCGGTTGCGGACGAAGGTCGGATCTTGCAGCGAGTTGATCGCCAATATCACCCGGCGCCCGGATCTGTCCAGCAAATGGTGAGGCTCGTCGGTTTTCAGCGAAAACAATTTCTTCCGCCGCCAATAGCTGGTGTTGCCGCGATGCTCGAGGCCCCCGCGGGAGCTCTGCGTGGCGAACCAGAGGCGCGTCGGAGCATCCTCGCCGGGTTCGCAGAATTCCGCCACGGCATCCACTCGGCGCGATTTGTCCAACGCGTCGCGCACATTGATGAACAAAGCCGGCAGCGAAATCCGGCGAGGCATGACGCGAAAGGTCAGCGTTTTTTCCGCAACGGTGTTGCCCGCGCGTATGGTGGCGACCAGTTGCGCGCCGACAGGTCCGCCGCTGTCCGGCCGGATCACCTGCCCGTCGGCACACAAAACGGAACCTTCTGAACTCCGCCAGCGGATTTCGACGCCTTGCTCCTTCCAGGCCGGCAAGGCAATATCCAAGGGGGCCACCAACCGGTCCGGCGAAGCGTTGCTGTCCAGCACCATGAATTCATCCAGAAAATCGGCGTAGGCCTGGGCCTTCGGCACGTGTTCATCCGCCGTCGGCCAAAGTTCCGCGCCGCGTGCGCGCCCCTGCGCCAAATGCCAGCGGATTTCCTTGCGGGAAAGCGGATTCTGAAGGTCGCCGGCCAGGCATCCGCCCCATTCGCGGACAACGGCATCGTAGGTTTTTCCAACCTCTTCCGATGGAAGCGGCCACGCCGGGTGCCTGACCCCAGGGCGCCAGTCAGGCTCTCGCATCTGGCGAAACAGATGCTGCCATTGGGTTGGAAGGGAAATCGAATCGGTCCTGCGCGCCCGGAAAGCGCCCGGCAAAAACCCGCCGCGGTCATGGTTGAGAAAAACATAGGTGCCGAGTGACAACCCCTGTATCCCAACTCGGCATAATCCGCAGTCCACCGCCGGCAAGCCCAAGCGCTTTCGCAGCCGCTCGTCCACCAACGGGAAGAGCCAATCGCCGCCTTCGGGCGGAAGCAGTAACAGTCTGTTCGCCCCCAGTATCCGCGCACCGTCCTGCAAGATCACTTCGTACCCAGCCCGAGGACTTTCGGAATACTTCAGATCATCGCCGGAAAGACAAACCAACGCGGGGTACACGCTGCCCTCGAATGCGACGTGGGCGGACCGGAGACGGGCCCCGGCTTGGGTGCGACGCCCCGATTTCCGACTGCGAAAATGGGCCGCAACCAACTCGCGGCGCACCTTCCCCGAAAAAACGAGGCGCACTTCGGGCAACCGCCGAATATCGCGCAGCTCGCTTCGGCCAGAGCGCGACAAGGCCGCTGCCCCGTCCGCCCATCCGATGGTCGCCCGGACCGCCTGGGCCGCGGCTTGGGCCAGCCGCCACCTGAAATAGCAGACTGTTCCACCGGCTGTCCACGCCAGGCTGCGGCGTGCATTTGCGAGACGGCTGATCTCCCGGTCCGTCAACGCCCGCCCCCACGCGGAGGCTTCGTCCAACCAGCCGCGAAAAGGATGGCGATTCGCATACCAGATGTGTTTCCCAAAGGCCATGTTGGCATTCGGCAGGCCTTCCCAGCGAATCGGGCTTTCCGCCCGGCGGCGACCGTTTTCGTACAGAACCATCCGCCCCTGCCGGGAATCCACCGTTGCCGCCAGATGGACGAATTCGCCGAATCGCTCAAAGGGATACGAGACGGCTTGCCGCCCACTAGTGCTCGGCAAGTCGAAGGTCATCCGCCCGTTCTCCAGGTGAAATCCCACCTGGACCCCGCGAACCGAGCGGTACCAAATGCATTGGTCGGCCTGGCCGGGCGATACATTCGCCCAAAACGACAGGGTGAACGACGGTCCGAGGCTGTCCCAGCGTAACGGCGTTTCGATCTGGGTGCGTTCCCGCCCATCGAATTTCCGCGCCTGTCCAAAACGCCCCGGTCCGGCGACGGTTCCCGAAAAAAGGAACGGCCGCCGGGAAATAAAATCCTCGGGAACGGGTTCGTCAAACGTCATCAAATACACGAGTCCGCTCTCGGAGAGCTGCCGCGCCAGGCACGCGCGCGCTCTGTCCACACGCCGCTGCGGCGCCGCGAACAGGCTGCCTGGCGGCGCCGCCAGCGGCCAGATCAGCAGAGCCATGCCGCCCAGGCCCGCCAGCCACCGCGCCATTCTCGCCGGCCTCGGCAGCATGTCAGCGCATCCCGCCCGGGCGATCCAGGAACACATGGACGGAATCCACGGCAAAAGCCCGGGCGATTTCTTCCTGCAAACGCAAGGTTTCCGTCTTGAGCCCCGAGAACGTGAGTTGAACGCTGACCTTGCCGTCTTGGAGCCCGGCGCTCTGGACGGAATGGCGCCGGACGTGACGCTGAAGCAAGGCGGAAAGTTCCGCGGTCGACAAAGCCCCGCCGGCCGCCGCCGTCACCACCAGCAAGCCGTCGCGTTTCACAAAGCCCACGGAGCGCAACCGCCGCACCAGCACCAGGCTGGCCACCGCAAAGACATAAAGCAAAACCAGGAACTGGAAGTTATAGGTCGCCGCCGCCACCGAGGAGGCAATCACCAGCATGATGAAGCCGACTTCTTCCGGCTCCTTGATGGGCGTGCGGAAGCGGATGATGGAAAGCGACCCCAGCAGGCCCAGCGACAACGGGATGGATACCTGGATGCACACGAACAACGTCGTGATGGCCAGCGACAGCAGCGGAAAAGCCCGGGCGACTTGGCTGCCGGTGCCCCGGTTTTCGTAGAAGAACCGATACAAGCCCATCGCCAGCAGGGCCGCCAACAGCGAGGCCAGCAAGGCCACGCAGAACAGGGTGAAGCTCATGTTTTCGGCAATTTGTTCGTAGGCGGCCAAGGCATCGAGCAGCCGGATTTGTTTCATTGTTCAAATGCTCCCATGCAAATGCGTTTCCATGAACAGGCCATACTTCGAAAAACTTTGCAGCCGAAAACCCAGCCGTAGCAAGCCCTCCGCCCATGGCCCCTCGCGGACTACTCCGGCCTTGACCTCGCAAACGATCCTGCCGGATTCCAACGGCAGGCACCCGGGAAAAATGTCCGGATTGGACCGCGGCGAACGGATTTCACTGTCCAGGTTGATCTTTGCTCCCGTGGCGGGACAAACGAAGCGCTGGCGACGATAGCGAATGGCCAACATCGGCTCCAGCGTGCCCGCGATCGGTAAACCGGCGGCAAGCATTTCGCGCTCCAGCGTTCGCTTCAAATCGGCCGTCCGAAGGGTCGGCGCATTGAGGATCGCCGCGTCGGCCTGGAAAGCCACGTGCCGCTTTTCCCGCACGGCCCCAACACGATCCTTGACGTCCAAAAAAGCGGGAATCGTCCCGAAACAAGGCGGCGCTCCGGCGAGGGGCGAATACCAGCGGAAACGGACCTTGCGCTTGAAGAAATCGCCGTTGGTTTTTTCAAAATAGCTGGAGAGCCAGCCGTCGTCGAAATAGATGCTTTCGACGATTCCGCATGGATGCGCCGTATCCGGCACGCAATGCAGCGCAACCACCGCCTGCGCCCCCGACAAGGCAGTCGCCGACGCGACGTACTTCCGCTCACACACCCGCGCCCCGCGCAATTCCGGATCCAACAACCGCATGGTACGCCGCCCCAGTCGCTCAAAAACTGTAAATCATGCCCGCCCCGTGGCATGCCCAAACCGCGCAAGCCGCGAAAACGCTGCTCGACCTTGAGGGGCACATCTCTATCCCCGGCGAACACACAGAATGACAGGATAGGAAAAGGAG
>JAAZAB010000048.1 GCA_012514555.1 Lentisphaerota bacterium | reverse complement strand
GGAGTTACCGGAATAACCGGAATAAGGCTCCATACTTTCTGTAAAATGGGGGGTATTCTTAGAAAGTTCTGAGGGTTGTTCCGGTGGTTCCGGTTGTTCCGGCAACGGGATGCTGAACAGGTAGGCCCGGAGGGTTTTATACTGCTGATCGGCCTGGTAGTAGTGTTCCTTCTCTGTCCGGCTGATGTGGAAGCGGTCAATTACGATCTCCGGCGCCTCGCCAAAGGCTTTTTTCATGAGCAGGCCCAAGCGCTTGTTGCGCGAGGTGTCATCGCCGCCATCCCGCAGGCCCGGGATTTCAATGCCGTGGTCCTCGCACACCTCGCCGATGCTGGCGGCCATGATGTCCTCGTCCAGCCGCTGATCGGCCTCGAGCGCCAGCGCGACGCGCCGGAGCCAGGTCAAGGCCGGGTTGCTGACGCGCTGCTGGGCCTGCTCGTGGCCGTCCATCAGGGGCGCTTCGTCCAGGATATGTTGAACAATCCAGTCGAGCGCCTGGCCCCATTCGCGGAAGGAATGTCGGGTGTCGGCGGTCCTGGGCTTTCCGGCGGCCTGCCAGGCGCGAATGACGGCGAAGATGGCTGCAAGGAAACGGGCTTGTTGGGCCTTGACGTGGTCTAACAGGTCGCCTTCCGGGAACGAGCGGAACGCGTGATGGGCCTGCTTGCGGATGCGGATGATGCTGGAGCGGTTGGCCAGGTCGGGGGTCGTTTCAACGCCATTGGAGGTGATCATCAACAGGAAATGGCGGGAATCGATCAGCACCTCGCTGCGATGGGGCACCCGCGCGCCCACGGTCCCGCCGGCTGTCGTCATCATCTCGATAAACTGGCTTTCAAGGCGCCCGCGGACGTTGTCGATCTGGATAAACGGGCGGCCGGTGATCAGGGCCTGCTGGATGGATTCATCAAGGCCGCCGACGCCGCCGTCCCGCAAGGCGATCCGGTAGGGTTCCTCGGCGTACACGGCAAAGACGAGTTTTTGACGGTAGGTCTTGCCGCTCTGGCTTTTGTCGGCTTCGGCGACGTCGATCGGGATATGGCTGCACAGCCATCGGCCCAAGCGCAGCGCCGGCGTAATAAACGAGGCCAGGGCCCTGGACCGGTCGCCGGGCGTCGAGAAGTCGAAGTCCGCAACGAGGAGCCGGAGAACCTGAACGGCCTCGGCAATATCCATGGCCGGCGGCGTCTTGCCGCCCGTGACCAGCAGCCCCCCGTTGGCGGAGTGATAGCCCTTGCCTAGAATAAGGGCGTTGCCATCTACCTCCGCAAGGACAGGGCAAGCGGCCAGCCCCCTGACTTTGGGCAACAAGACCGTTGCCGCCTGGCAGGCCAGGATCCCCTCGGCCGTATCGGTGGGACAGATGATGGGCTTTAAAACCGCCTTGCAACCCTCCCCCATGCGCCAGGCAACGATCAGGCCAAGCTTTTCAATGCGGGACCTAAAGGCCTGCGCCCGCAACAGATCCAGCCGCAAGCCCCCATTATCATCCTCGCGCAACTCCATGACGGAACCGCCGCGGATGAACAGCTCATGGGTCGGGGCAATTCGCCGGAAGATATCTTCCGCGGATTGGGTTATGGATACGCTGGCGCCCGGCAACACGATGACTTTCGTGCCGTTATGGACGGGCTTGGCAGCCTCGTCGGCATCCGCCGGCGGCGACCAGGCCCGGGCGGATGCCGCAAGCCGTTCGACAGCGGCCCGGGCCGCCTCGGGAGGTTGGCCGGATTGCAACAGGACGAAGTCGGCAAGGTCCCCTTTTCCCGGCAGGCCAGGCAGCTCCAGGATCTTGATGCTTTTTGCCCCTGCCGTGTGAGCAAGCCCGGCTGCGGTATTTGCATAGGCGCGGCCAGGACGGTCCCGATCGGGGAGGAAAACGACCTCGCGGCCGGCCAGCGGCTGCCAGTCGGTTTTGCCCGGCGCCTTTGCCCCATGTGCCGACGTGGTGCAGGTCAGACCGATGGCGCCGCCGGCGGAAGCCGCTTTTTCACCCTCACAAACGAAGACCAGGCCTGTTGACGCCGCAATTTCAGGCAGTCGAAAAAGGGTAGCGTCCCAATAATGGTGTAGAAAACAAAGCGGCATCCTCTAATCTGGTTGTGGACAAAAGAAGGGGTCGGTGGAAGCCGACCCGCAACCCAGAGGAGGATGCCGTGGAGATAGGAAAGCAGAAGCCGCCGGTTGTGGCAATCGAGAAATTGGGCTTGGAAGTTGGGCCG
>JAAZAB010000472.1 GCA_012514555.1 Lentisphaerota bacterium | reverse complement strand
GCCCACCAGCACGTCCTTTACGACGAGCTTCTCGCCTCCAACCCTGAGCTCGATGGCATACGGCCCCCCGGCCGGCAATCCCTTGATGCAGCCTTGCATGCGGCCGCGCGAAGCCGTTCCGACGGGAGCGCTGTCCAAAACCTTTACTGCGCGCTTGCCCCGCGTTACGGTTGCCGCGATTGGGCCGCGCGTCGCGCAGAGGCCGGTAAACGCCGCCTCGCTGACATTCTTCCGATTCCGCTGCAGAACCATGTGGTCAAAGAGACCCGTCTCGATTTTCATGCGCTTTTACTCCGCGGCTGGTTGGTTGGACTGGCCAATCCGAAAAACCGGAAATATGGCAAAAAGAACGCCGCAATGCAAGCCGCTGATCGACAATCGCTGATCGGGCATGCGATTGGCAGGGCGAATGCGCCCGGCGGCCCGATCTTCCGGCGTTCCTGACACAGCCGTGAATGCGCCGGCATAAGCCCGATTTTCCTGTGTGCCCGATTTTCCGGTGTTGACAGGAATAATACGCCGGCTGTACTGTTTCCTGTAGGTGGTTTGCGTGCGGCCCCGAAATCGCGCGGCCGGCTGCCGCTGCACACATCGGCTTTTTTGAGTTTTGCTCTCACAAGCTGTTTGGTTGAAAAAAGAGAATTTGCGGGAAAATCTTCCGCGCCCGCCCTGTATTGAGACAAATCATGATAACGCTGATGTTCGCGCAAAATCAGTGCGGCTAGGATTCAGGAGGTGAATACAATGTCAAGCCGTGTCCTTGCGGGATGGCTGTTAGCATTTCTTCTTTCGTTTGCTGCCGGCCGGGCGGGCGCCCAGGCTGATGGCGCCGCGGTTGCGCCTGAACCCGCGGCCGCCGCGGATGCGGCCCGGGCCGCCGGGCCGGGCGCCGAGTCCGAAACGGCGCCGGCTGCCGCTGCTGTGCCGGCGGCGCAGGCCGGGGTGAAGACAACGGACAAGCCATACACCATAGCGCTTGTGGAGGACGGCGCCTCCGCATATGCGAGGGATTCGCTGGCCCTCTTGCGCAGGGAACTGGAAGCGCTGCTGGGAGATGAGCGCGGAATCGCTTTCAAGGAGGATCCCGCGTTCGACGGCAAGTGGGACGCGGCCCTTGTGGAGAAGGCCCTTGATGCGGCGCTCCGGGATCCGCAGGTGGACCTGGTGCTCGCCGACGGAATGCTTCTTGCGCAGATTGCGTCCGATCCGGCACGCTCTCTGCCGAAGCCGGTGATAGGCGCTTTCGTGCCGGACCCGACCACCATGGGGCTGCCCATAAACCGCGAAGGAAGGTCAGGCCGCCGCAATTTCACCTATGTCGCGGCCCCCCTGCGGGCGAAGCGGGACCTGGAGGTTTTCCGGCAGGTCGCGCCGTTCAGGAGGCTGGGCCTGTTCGTCGACGGTTTCCTGGTTGAGAACATGAAGGGGCTGAAAGAACAGGTTGCGGCCATCGAAAAATCCATGGGGATTTCCGTGACGCTTGTCCCGATGAACACGTCGGCCGCGGAAATACTTGAGCGCATG
>JAAZAB010000471.1 GCA_012514555.1 Lentisphaerota bacterium | reverse complement strand
GGCGTCGTAGCCGGTCAGTTCCGCCGGCGCGGCCACCGGCGCGGCCTGGTCGAGCTTTGCGCCATTTCTCTTTGCGACTTCCGGGGCCATGGTTTCCGGCACGCGCTTGACAGTGACGGTCGCGCCCTTCACCGAGCGGGCGCCTTCCGCTATGGCGGAAGCCATCGTTTCGACGTGACCGTACATCGAGTAGTAAAGCACAAGTATTTTAGCCATGGTGAAACCTCTCTCCCTTGCTGATTTCGACGCAAGCCCCGGTTGCGCGGTTATCATTGCTTGTGCAGGGCCTTGCCGAGCAGCGCCGCGACTTCCTGTCCTCCCTTGCCCTTCACGAACTCGAGGATGACCGGCACAAACTTGGCTATCATGCCGCTGTCGAGCTTGAGCTCTGAGAACCCGCCCGCGAGGCTTGCAAGGTCGGCCAGCCCGCCGGCCTTGTCTCCGCCCAGCTTGCCCAGCAAACCACCCGCGATTTTCGCCAGTCCTCCGGTTTCGGGGGCGGCCGAAATCATGTCGCCGACGCCGGGGAGCGCCGCCGCCACCTTGGAGAAGTCGCCGCCAAGTTTCTGCTGCGCGAGCTTGAACAGGAGTCCCGCCGCGCCCATTGCCTGATTTTCCTGGACACCCAGCTTGGAAACCAGTTGATTGATCAACTCGTTCATCGCTTGTCCTTTCCGCGCCCGGGGCGCGATTGATCGTTGCCCTTGCCTGGCCGGCAGCAAATCCCTGGCCGCTAGCCCAAAAACACCTTCTCCTCCGACCCGTCCGCGGCGGCGCGCCACGGAATCCAGCAAATGCCGATCAGGGTCGGCGTGATGTCCGATTTGCGGGGCCGGACCACGGTCCGCACCAGGTCTGCGTGATCAGGATTGATATCCGTGCGCAGGTCTGCCATCTCCTTCTCGAACTGGGCGTTCATGTCGGCCAGCCGCTGCTGCACGACCTCCTTGTTTTCGGACGCCCGCTGTACGTCGGCCCGTTCCTTGCCGATCCTGCCGGCGCTTTTCACGGCGGTCGCGGCTCGGCCGACCGTGCCCACGCCCACGCCCCGGCCCCGGCCCAGCACCGCGCCAAGAACGGTTGCGCCGAGGGAGATGAACGCGGAGAGTTTCTGCTGGCCGGACTGGGATTTCTCGCGCTCGACCCGATCCTCGGCCCGGCGCAGCTGGTCCTCGAGCGTCCGGAGCTTTGGTTCATACTTTGCCTTCAGCTTGCCGGCTTCGACATCCCGGCGCTCGCGCAGGGCCTGGGTCATACGCACCCGGAAATCGCCTTCGGATTCGCCCGGGACGGATGCCATTTTCAGTTCGGCGCAGTTCAGAATCTCAAGCGTAATGCCCTGGTGGGCGCGGGCCGAGGCCCCCTTGCGCCACTCGGCGGCGTTCTTCGGGTTCGCCGCGCCGGCCGGCAGCTCCGAGAATGCCGCGCCCGGCGCCGGGGCCGTATCCATTTTAGGCCGCAGGTCCCCGTGCTCTTCCGCTTCCTCCCAGAGAACGGATCGCCCGTCGTCGGATAAAGGGGCAAGCAGCGAACGGTGAATCCACGCATCCAGCCTGGATGTGGCATCCACGAAATGAAGCTTTAATGCCGCGATCACGCAGGGCCGGTACCGGATCGCGACTTGCGCGGGCTCTGCCCTCAGGAAGCATTCAGCGATGTCCGGGGGCAGCGCGGGCCGCGCCGCGGACGCCGGCGGCGCGGGAACCGGCGCGGGCGCGGCGCTTGCGGCGGGCGCTCTTGCCGGAGCCGCGGGCGCCTGCGCTGCAGGCTCCGGAGCGACGGGCGAGCGTTCCGTGAGGTTGCGGATCTGCGGCAGGGTCAAGGGCCCGCGCATATAGCTCATTGCCCAGCGGGTCTGGAATATGACCGAGTCGGCGTCGTGCACGTTGCGCATCAGGAACACCCGGTTGCCCAATCCCGAGATTATCTGCTCGGCTTGCGCCCGGTTGAATCCTCCTCCCGCGGTTGCCGCGGCGCCTTCCAGCCCCTCGATCACGCGCATCTTGTCACGCTCGGTCTGCAGGCGGCCGATGAACCAGGTTCCGCAGTTGGACAATCCCTTGTAATCCAGGTCAACCGGATTCTGGGTTGACAGCGCCACCCCGAGCCCGAACGCGCGCGCCTGCTTCAGCAGCGTAAGCATCGGGAGCTTGCTCGGGGGATTGGCCGAAGGCGGGAAATAGCCGAAGATTTCGTCCATGTATAAAAGCGCTCGGAGGCTGCCGGTGCCGGACTGCGCCCGCATCCAGGCCAGCATTTCGTTCAACAGGATGGTGACGAAGAACATCCGCTCGGCGTCCGAGAGGTGCGCGATGTAGAGCACGGACACCCGGGGCTTGCCTTCGGGCGTGTACAACAGGCGCTGAATGTCCAGCGGCTCGCCCTCCAGCCACGCCGAGAATCCCGGGGATGCCAGCAGGTTGTTCAGAGTCATTGCCAGCCGCATCCGGTACTTGGCGGGATAGAACGAGTCAAGATCGAACACTCCGATCTTATTGAACGGCGGCTTCTGCACCTCCGCGATGAGCTGCGGCAGGTCTATGTCGCGGGCGTTCCGCCATGCGTGGTCGAGGATGTTGGACAGCAGGATATGCTCAGGGCTCTGCAGCGGGTCGGCCGCGATACCGAGCAGGCCGAGCAGTCCCGACACGGCGGATATGATTCGGTCCCGCAGCGCGGCCGAGTCCTGGGC
>JAAZAB010000470.1 GCA_012514555.1 Lentisphaerota bacterium | reverse complement strand
CCCGATCGAACTTGCGTTATCGTCATATATTGCGCCCATATTCCCGCTCCTTGTCCAGCCGGGCTTTCCCGGCGTTTGCCGGATTCGCCCGGCGCACAACACCCGTGCAACGGCGGCGTTCAGGCCGCAAATGCGGGAAATACCCACCCCCGTGCCGTTCCGCTGTGCGGCAGCCCGCAGGGCATTTCCCGCGGCACAGAGTACAAGACAGGGCGCGGGGTTTCCAGACCAGTTTTCAAAAAGTGTTCAGCTTCGTACCCGCATTATCCGCGAAAGCGCGTCGCACAGCGACGCGGCTACACAAACAGGCTTACATCCGGGCCGTTTCCGGCGACGGAGGCCCATTTTTGCCGAAGCGGCTTCGCAGGGCAAGCCCGTCGCCCTCCAGTTTGGAAACCTGCCTGTCCCAAAAGTCCCTCTTCGCGCAGGCAGGAGATAATTTGGAAATCAGGAAAGCAGGAAGGAAATGGCCACTGTCTCCTCTCTTTTCCTGGTTTCCTCATTCACTGAACTTCTTTTACAGCCGCCCACAACGCGCTTGATTCTCTTTGCGCATCCCTGTACAACGGGGGCCGTAACAAGGGGGAGATACTTCAGATGGCAAGGAATACGATTGCAGCCGAGGTCGGCAAAGGCCGCATCCTGGTGTCCGACGGGGCATGGGGAACGTTTTTGCAGAAGAAGGGCATGAAGTCGGGCGAGTGCCCGGAACTCTGGTGCGTGACGCACAGGTCCGATGTGCTGGACATAGCCGGGAGCTATCTCGAAGCCGGGGCCGACATGGTCGAAACCAACAGCTTCGGCGGCACCCGCTTCAAGCTGGAACATTTCGGGCTCGCCGGCCGCGCCGCCGAACTCAACAGGGCGGCGGCCGCCATTTCCCGCGAGGCGGCCGGGCCCGACAGGTGGGTGATCGCATCCATGGGCCCGACGGGCAAGATGACTGCCATGGGCGACGTGACCGAACAGGATTTTCGCGGCGCGTTCGGGGAGCAGGCTGCGGCCCTGGAAGCCGGCGGCGCGGACGCGTTGTGCATTGAAACAATGAGCGCCGTTGACGAGGCCTCGGCCGCGATCCGGGCCGCGCGCGAAAGCACGAAATGCGAAGTCATCTGCACGTTCACGTTCGAGCTGAGCCGGCAGGGCGGGTACCGCACGATGATGGGCGTGACGCCGGCCGAGGCGGCGCGCTCGGCGCTGGAGGCCGGCGCCCATGTGATTGGCGCCAACTGCGGCAACGGCATGGAGCGCATGATCGAGATCGTAAAGGAAATGCGCGCGGCCGCGCCCGGAGCGCCGATCCTCGTTCACGCCAATGCCGGCCTGCCGCGGAACGTGAACGGATCGGACGTGTTCCCGGAAACGCCCGGGGACATGGCCGGCCGGATCCCGGCGCTGGCGGCGGCCGGGGCGAACATAATCGGCGGCTGCTGCGGAACCACCCCGGCCCACATCGCGGCAATACGCAAGGCGGTGGATGGACTGAAACGGCGACCCTGAAACCAAGGAGAATCCAAGGTGGCATCAAGACAGATCGTTCTCAAGAGCGTCGTTCCGGCCCTGGTCTTCGGGGCCTTTGTTTTTACTTTGCAGGCCGCGGACACCAACGCCGCCCTGGCCGTGAAGGCGCGCATAAGCGCGGCGGAGAAACAAGTCAGGGAGAAGAATTACGGCGATGCGGAAAAGGCGCTGCTGGCGCTCGAAAGGGAAAAGGGCCTGGACGATGCGGCAAAGAGCCTGGTCTTCCGGCAGCTCATGGTCCTCTATGGCGCCAAATCCGATGCTGCGAAAAGGGCGGCATATGCCCGGAAAATCGCGGACCTTCCTGGCGCAAGCGTACAGCATAAGACTGAGGCGCTGTCCGCCCTGGCCGCCATGTGCAATTTCGGCTCGCGTTTTAACGGCTATTACATGGAGCTGAAGCTGAGCAAGAAGGACCTCGAGCGCATGGAAAAGGAGGAGCTCGGGTATCGCGGGGAGCTGGCCAGGCTCAACCCGTCCAATGCCGCCATCCATATCGCGCTGGGCAATGCCTGCATCGAGGCCGGGGATGCGGCCAGGGCAGCCTCGGCATTCGAAGCCGCGCTGACAATGGGAAAACTCTCCGATATTCAGCAGGGCGACGCGCTGATCGGCCTGGCCAACGCCGCGCTGCTCAAAGGCGACAGGGCCGCCGCCATCAAGCATTGCCGGGATCTTGTCGGCCGCAACCTGAACACAGCCCAGCGCTACGGCACCAACCCGTCGGCCCAGGCCGT
>JAAZAB010000469.1 GCA_012514555.1 Lentisphaerota bacterium | reverse complement strand
GAAGTTCGCGTTCGGGCTTTGAAATCCGGCGCCGCCCTGCTATATTACTGCCGGCCGGAGGGATATGGCGCCGCGAACGGATGGCATGGCATGTTCAATTTTTCACACCTGCTTCCGAGAATGCTGGCAGAAAATCTGCCCGCCGCGCTGCTGCATGTCGCGACGTTCCTGCTCGTCTCCTACCACTGCCTGATGCAGAAAAAGGAGGCCTCCGCCTCGCTGCTCTGGATATTTTCGGCCTGGGTTTTCCCGGGTGTCGGGCCGCTTCTATACATCTCGTTCGGCATCGACCGCGTGCCGAAAAAAAGCGGGAGGAAAACCCGCGCCAACCGCCAGTTCCTCGCCGCGCGCCGCGCGCTGGAGACCCCGGACCTCCCGCTCGCGCACTGGCGCTCGGTTCACGACAGCCTCCGCGCAAGCCCTACGTCCCCGGCCGCCGGCGAGATCGACTCCTCAGTCAGCGCGCTGCTCCGCGAATCGCCACTGCTGGCGGGCAATAGCATCGACCCGCTTGAAACCGGCGACGAAGCCTTTCCGTCCATGCTCGACGCCATTCAAAATGCCCGCGACCACATCCACATTCAATCGTTCATCATCAACGACGATCCGGTCGGCCGGAAATTCCTGGACGCCCTGCGCGACAGGGCTCGCGCCGGGGTGCGGGTCCGGCTGCTTTACGACCGGTTCGGCTCCACTCACGCGAGCCTGCGCGGAATGTTCCGGCGCTATGAAGGGGAGCCCAATCTTACCCTGGCCGGCTGGACCCAGGCCAACCTGCTGAAGCGCCAGTTCCAGATCAACCTTCGCAATCACCGCAAGCTGCTGATCGTGGACGGGGCTGCCGCATTCATGGGCGGCATAAATCTTCAGCTCGACCACACCACGCACGGCGGCATTCCGCCGATTCGCGACTATCACTTCGCAATCCGGGGTCCCGTTGTCCAGGAATTGCAGTACGTCTTCCTCCGCGACTGGAACTTCATCACGGACGAGGAGCCGAAAAACCTTCTCAACAGGCGCCATTTCCCGGAGATCGAGCCCAGGGGCAGCCTGCTAGTCCGCGCCATTCCGAGCGGCCCCACCGAGGATGAGCGCGATTTCCTCCCGCAGGTCTTCTTCCTGTGCATGACCCTCGCCCGGCGCCGGATTTCCCTTGTGACCCCCTATTTCATCCCCACGCCGGACATCCTGCGCGCGCTCCAGTCGGCCGCGCTCCGCGGCGTGGATGTGCGCATCCTCACTCCCGGCCGCAACAACCACGTTTACGCCGGGCTGGCCGCCCGCTCGCGCTACGAGCCCCTGCTGCAGGCCGGCGTGCGCATCTTCGAACGCGCCCCGCCGTTTATCCACGCGAAGGCAATGGTCATTGACAACGAGGTCAGCGTGATCGGAACCGCGAACCTCGACGTCCGCAGCCTGCTGCTGAACTATGAAAGCGACCTGCTCGTCTACAGCGCGGAATTCGCGCGCGCCATGACGGGCGTGATGGACAAGGATTTCCAAGCCGGCCGCGAAATAATTCTCTCCGAATGGCAGCGCCGCCCGCCGCGCCAGAGATTCCTCGAAAACTTCTGCAACCTGCTCACTCCGATCGTCTGACCAGAACCGGGATTTCATGTTCATGCGCAAGGCCATGCGGTTTGTTGACGTAAAATGCCTGGCGCCGCGCCTCATAACGGTGAACAGTTGGAACGAGTGGAGCGAGGGCAGCTACCTGGAGCCGGACACTGTGAACCTATATGGAGCAGTTCAACTGCTCCGCGGTTGTTTTTGCTCGCTGCAAGATGTTAATGTGAAACTTGTTGCTATGGCCAATCAACTCTGCTGATGCTGCACTGAATAGGTGAAAGACATCAAGAGAATATCCAATAACCAACAAGGAATATCCAATGTCCAAGTGAGCGAGAGATGAGAATGGGCGTATCCACCTTCTCGTCCT
This sequence comes from Lentisphaerota bacterium, assembly GCA_012514555.1. GTDB lineage: Bacteria > Verrucomicrobiota > Kiritimatiellia > JAAZAB01 > JAAZAB01 > JAAZAB01. The sequence goes on along the minus strand of JAAZAB010000469.1, from coordinate 15 downwards.
CGTCCTCGCCGCCTT
>JAAZAB010000047.1 GCA_012514555.1 Lentisphaerota bacterium | reverse complement strand
TGTCAAGCGCTGAGGAAAACAGGATTCGACGCCAAGTGGGGATTGCTTTTTGTCCGCGCCTCAATATAATACCGCAGGAAAAACGGAGACTCAAATGTCATGGATCAGGAATGCGTATTCTGCAGGATAGTGAAGGGCGATCTGCCGTCGTGCAAGATATACGAAGACGACGATGTCCTTGCCTTCATGGACATCGGCCCGGTGGTAAAAGGGCATTCGCTTGTCATCCCCAAGGCGCACCACAACGCTGTCACCGACGTCCCGCCCGAGCTGCTGTGCAAGGTTGTCGCCGTGGCACAGAAGGTTGTCCGGGCGCAAATGGCGGCGCTCGACGCGGACGGCGTGAACATCCACCAGGCCAACGGCAGGGCCGCAGGCCAGGTAGTGCCCCATCTTCATTTCCACGTTATTCCGCGCTTTCTTTCGGATGAACACTCATGGAACTGGAAGACCCGCAAATACTCCGATATCCCGGAAATGCAGGCGCTGGCCGACCGGATAAAGAGCCGAATCAAGGGATGATTGGGCAAATCGCATGAAAAAGCCGAATTACGACGATGTTATCAGAGACCTGATCAAGGAAGACCCAAGATTCACCGCGGAAGCCTACGGCTTTGTCCAGGAGGCCCTGGCGTACACGGTGAAGATGCTGGATCGCGAGCGCGCCCTCAGCCGCAACATCAGCGGACCTGAACTGCTGGAAGGAGTGCGCAAGTATGCGATCGAGGAGTACGGCCCCCTTGCCAAGACCGTGCTGAACACGTGGGGCCTGACCCGCTGCGAAGACATAGGTGACGTAGTTTTCCACCTGGTGGCAAAGGGCATATTGCGAAAGACCGAGGAAGACTCGCCGCGCGACTTTGCCAACGGTTACGATTTCGACACCGCCTTCCGCAAGCCCTTTCAGCAGGAACCGGCGAAGGGAAAGCGCAAAACGCCGTGTCATCGCATCGACACAAACACATGATTTTGCGGCCAGAAACGTTCATCGCGGCGTGCCTGCTCCTTACGCTGGCTTCGGGCGCGGCGCCGGCGCCGCGGAAAGCGGTCCGCTTCACTCTCGAGAACGGCCTCGTCGGCCTGGTTCAAGAGGACGCGTCCGCTCCGCTCGTCTCGATCCAGGCCTGGTTCGCGAGCGGCTCCGATGACGAAGCTGAATACGCCGGCAGCGGCCTGACCCACTTCATCGAGCACATGGTTTTCAAGGGAACGCCCTCGCGCAAGCCGGGCGAGATTGCGAAGGCCATAGACGACATTGGTGGAAACATCAACGCATACACGGCGCACGACAGGACCGTGTTTTTCGCTGAGCTGCCCGCGGACGAATGGCGAACAGGCCTGGCAATCCTGGCCGACGCGATTCAGAACGCCTCGTTTCCCGAGCAGGAATGGGAAAAGGAGCGGGAAGTGATTCTTCGCGAGCTTGCCATGTGCCGCGACGACCCGGACCGGCGCATCGGCGAGCTGCTCATGTCAACGGCATTTCGCGTTCACCCGTCCCGCTTTCCCATAATAGGGCATGAGCCCCTCTTTCAAAGGCTGACCCGGGACGACCTGACCGGCTTTTACCAGCGCCGGTTTGTGCCGAACAACATGATTCTGGCGGTGGCGGGCGCGGTCAAGCCCGGCGAAATCGAAGAAGCGGTCCGGAGTGAACTGGGCCGCTTCGCCCCGCGCCCGATTCCGCCGGCCGCGCAGCCGGCGGAACCGGCGCCGGTGGGGCCGCGCCTTGCACGCGAAGCAGGGCCTTACGAGATAGGGCGCATCGAATGGGCTTATCCAGCCGTCGGCCTGGATCACCCGGACGCCCCGACGCTGGACGTTTTCGCCACAATTGCCGGCGGCGGCGACAGCTCCCGCCTGGCGCTGACCATCAGGGACAAGGAAAAACTTGCACATTCCATTTCGGCGTGGTCCTACACGCCGCGACAGGCGGGACTGTTCGGCATATCCGCCACTTTCGACCCGGCAAACGAAAGCAACCTGGTTTCGTCAATCCGGCGGGAAATAGAAGAATGGCGCTCCAAACCCTTTTCCGAAGCCGAGGTCGGCAAGGCCAGGCGCATCGCGCTCATGCATCGTATCAGCGAACTCCAGACCGTGAGCGGGCAGGCACACCAGATGGCGGCCGGCGAATTTTACGCCTATAACCCGGGCTATTCCGACGTCTACCTGCAGCGCATCAACCGCGTAACTCCCGCCGACCTCCTGGCGGCGGCCGGGCGATACCTGGACTTCGAGCGTAGCTCCATTGCCGTTCTTGTCCCGGCCTCCGGCGATGCATCCGCCGCGGCAAGCGCGGCGCCGGAGGCCGGGCCGGTAATCAAAACCATGCTGCCGGGCAACGTGCCGCTGATCACGCGCGAAGACCGGCGCCTGCCTCTCGCATGGATATGCGTTGCCGTGGGCGGCGGGCTCCTGCACGAAAACGAAGGCAATTACGGCATTACCCGACTCCTTTCCGAATTGCTCCTGAAGGGAGCGCGCGGCATGTCCGCCGCTGAAATAGCCGAACGCGCGGAATCGGCGGGCGCCGCGCTGTCCGCTTTTTCAGGATACAACACCTATGGAATCGAGGTCCAATGCCTCTCATCAGACGCCCCCGAATTCGCCGCCCTAATCGCCGACTGCCTCCTCCATCCGGATTTCCCCGAAGATGAAATAGCCGGGCAGAAGGCTAGGCAGGCCGCCGAAATAGACGCCCAGTGGGAGTCGCCGGTTTTCCTTGCCGCTGAAGCGCTTCGCGGGAGCCTCTTCGCCGGGCATCCGTATCGCCTTACGCCATCCGGCACAAAAGCCGCGTTGCTTTCCCTGGCGCGCAAGGACCTGCTCGCCTTTCACGGGAAAACCCTCGTAGCGGGCAACATCGCGCTGGCATGCTTCGGCGATCTTTCGGAGGACCAGGCCCGCAACCTGGCGGCCGCGGCCTTCAAACGCATTCCGGCCGGGCTGCGCCCCGCAATCGAGCACGCGCCCCCTGCGCAAAGCCTCCCGGCCCGGTCGGAACGCAGCGCACGGAAAGAGCAGGCCATCTTCATGGCCGGCGCGCCGGGCCTTGACATTCTCGATCCCCGAAACGACTCGCTCCTCGTTCTCGTCGAAGCCATGAACGGCCTGTCGTCGGACATCATGACCCGCATCCGGGACAAAGAGGGTCTGGCGTATTTCGTGAACACGTTCCACCAGGAAGGCGTAGAGCCCGGCTTCGTCGCCGTCTGCGCGGGCACTCGTTCCAACGCCCTGCCAAAAGTCGAATCCCTCGTCATGGACGAGCTGGCGCGCATGGCCGGCCAGGGCCCGCGCCCCGACGAGTTCGAGCGCGCGCGACGCCAGATCCGCTCCGCGCGCCTTGCCGTCCTTCAGACAAACGGGCGCCTGGCAAGGGAATGCGCCACGGACGAATTGCTGGGCCTAGGCTTCGATCATTCCCTGAAGACCGTCGGCCGCTTGGAAAAGCTGACGCCCGAATCTGTCCGGGAAACCGCGGCGTCTCTTTTTCAAACCAACCGCATTGCGATCTCCGTGGTATTTCCGGAGACGCCGCAGCCGGACAAGGAGGATGCAAAATGAGCGAAGAAAAAGCGGCCCGCGACAACACCGATGCCCCGCTCTTCAGCGGCTTGGTGGCATTGTTCGCATCGTCGGTGATGCAGCACCTGGGCAAGACGATCGACCCGTCAACCGGCAAGGCGCAGGTCAACATGGACGCCGCCCAGATGCACATCGACATTCTCGACATGCTCGCCGCCAAAACCCTCGGCAACCTTTCGAAGGCTGAGGACAAATTCCTAAAGGACACGCTGACATCCCTGAAGCTCAACTACGTCGAAACCTCGGAAACGCTGAAAACACAGGCGGCCTCCGGGGCCGGCGCGGCGGCCGGAAAAGAACCGGCGCCCCCGCAGCCCGCCGGGCCCGACAATGCCGGCAAAACCGGTGCCCAGAACAACGCATGAACTCCGGCGGAATATGATTGACCACAACCAGTCCCAGCTCCTGTTTCCGGATGATTTCAACCGCGTTCCGGAAACCCGCCTGTGGCTGCCGCGTTCAGCCGCGGCGGCCGATCCCGCGCCCACTGCGGCCGAAAAAGCCCTGGAAACAACGCTCAAGTTGAGCGCCTCTCTCGACTCGCACTCGGAGGAGCTTGCCGCCCGGATCAGCGACTCGTTCACCGAGCGCCATCTCAGCCCCAAGCGCGGCAACCTGCTCGCCCCCCTCGCGTTCAACGCCTCGCAATCAATCCTGCACGCCGGGGCTGAATGCGGAGCGCTGACGCGCCACCTGGGCGAGACCGGGGCGCGCGTCGTGGCCGTGGAATGTCGCCCGGCGCAGGCCGCGCTGGCTGCGCTGCGCTGCCGCGACCTGCCGCGGGTGGATGTCGTCGCCTGCCGCCTGGCATCCCTTCGGTTCCAGGAGCGCTTTGACGCGGGCGTCGGCGCCGGGTTGTTCGAGCGCGGACAGGACGAGGCCGCCGGCGCGCCCGCGCTCCTTTCCGCGATGCGCGCCATGCTCAAGCCCGATGCCTGCCTCGTGCTGGCGCTGGACAACGCGCTCTCGCTGCGCCAGTTCGCCGGATGCCCTGACGACGTCTCCGGCCTCTGGTTCGACGCGGTCGAAGGCGCAAATGACCCAGGCGCGCATGCGATGAGCATGGGGTCCGTTCTGGCCCTTCTGCGCGGCCACGGCTTTCCCTTTGCCGAGATTCTGCACGCTTATCCCGACTACCGCCTGCCCGACGTGCTTCTGCGCATTCAGGCAAGCCCGCGCCCGGGCCGCCCGCCCCTTTACCCATGGCTCGGCTACGGCGCAAACCAGCCGCGCAACGGCCGCAAGCTGGAGCTGTTCCAGGAGCCGCTCGTCGCGCGGGAGCTCGAGGCTGCCGGCATTCTGGATGCCATGGCCGCCTCGTTCCTCGTGGTAACATCTTCCAGCCCGGACCCGATACGCCGCCACCTCTCGGACGCGCCAATCGCGTGGAAATTCAACCCCATGCGCGCTCGACGCTACATGACGCGCGTAACACTCGAGCCGTCCGGGGACGGCGCGCATACGTGGGTTGTGCGCCGGGCGCTTCTGCACCCGGAGGCGCCGGCGCCCGAAACGCCCGACGCGCCGCGCCTGGTACTGAAGGAGGCCGAGCCTTGGATTCCCGGGGCATCGCTCCAGGAACTGATGGTCCGCGCGCTCCGCGCCGGCGCAGCCGGCCGCGGCTGCGCCATGCAGGAACTCCTGAAACGCTGGAACGACGACCTCCAGGCCGTCGGCCGAAAAGAGCTCGGCTCGCTGACCGAAGTGCCCGGGCGCTGCCTGGACCGCCTTCCGTCAAACCTGATCGAGGCGCCGGACGGCGGACTGGTTCCGATCGACCAGGAATGGGAACATCCCGAACCGCTGCCCATCGTCTACATCCTGTTCCGCGGGTTACTGCAGCTGTACTTTGCGGCCTTTCCCGCCATCGAAGCGTGGATCGAGGGCCGCAGGGCGGAACGCACTTTCAAGGGCTTCTTCGAAGAGTGCCTCGCTCTAATCGGGCTCGAAATATCCGGCCCCCAGCTTGAGCAATGCGCTCGCCTCGAATGGCTGTTCATGGAGAAGGCGCGCCTGGTCCCGGGCAGCGGATTGGACGCGTTCCGCCTCATGCTCGAACACGTGCCCGACTCTGAACTGGCAGCGCGCAGGCTCGCGCGCCTGGACAGCGAGCTGACGCAGACCGGGGCGCAGCTGAGCTTCGCGCGCCACACCCTGCTTGTCGAACAGGGCCGGGCCCAGCATCTCGACGCGGTCACACAGGCGACACAGGCCGCGCTCCGCCAGAAGGAGGCCGAGCTGGCCCAGGCCCAGACGCTCACAGCGCAGGCCCAGGAAGCCGTCCGCAAGACCATGGACGACGCGGCAAAACACATCGAGGGCCTTTCAGCCGCGCTGTCGAATGTTCACGCTCAAATGCTGGCTTTCCAGGACATGGCGACCCGTCACATGAACACCATCGAGTGGATGCAGAGCAGCGCCTTCTGGCGCTTGCGGAATGCAACCGTCGCCATCCTTTCCAAACTCGGATTAAAATTCCACAACAACCCTTGATACGCGGCTAGTCAACCGGAAACCAGCGCACGCCACGCCATCACCCCGCCAGCCACCCCGGAACCGCCCATGGCCGCAAACAAAGCATCCGTCATCCTGCTGGCCAAGAACCCGGGGCCGAAATTTCCAGCCATAATTCAGGCGGTTATCGACCAGGAAACCCCCTGGGCTTTCGATATTCTTGTCATGGACTCCGGCTCCACCGACGGCACCGTCGAAAGGATCCGCGCGCTCCCGGGCGTTCGCCTCGAAACCATTCCTCCCGCCTCGTTCGGCCACGGCCGCACACGCAACCTGGCCATATCGAAGACCGCCGGGGAGTTCGTCGCGCTCATCACCCACGACGCAATGCCGGCAAACCGGCGCTGGCTCCGCAACCTGGTAAGCGCGGCGGAACAGGCGCCGGATGTCGCCGGCGCGATCGGCAGGCAGCTCCCCTGCCCCGGGCTCAACCCCTTCATCGCGCGCGACATGAACCTGTTCTTCGATCAGATTGCGGCTTACCCGTCGCCAATCTTTCGCATTGAAGACCGCGCCCGCTATAACAGCGACGAGTCCTACAGGCAGATACTTCATTTTTTCTCCAACTGCAACTCGTGCATACGCCGCAGCGTGTGGGAAAAAATCCCATTTCCGGACGTCGATTTCGCGGAAGACCAGATCTGGGCGAAAAAGGCCATCGAGGCCGGCTATGCCAAGGCCTATTCCAACGACGCCGCCGTCTATCATTCGCACGACTTTTCGATCCGCGAAACGGCGCGCCGCGCGTTCGACGAAGCCGGCGCCTTGCACAGGCTCTTCGGCTACAGCCTGTGTCCCGGCCTGGACACCGTCGCCCGCCAGTGGCTGGCGCTGACCATGAACGACATGCGCTTTGCCGCGCGGAATCACCTTTTCAGGAGGGCCCCCCGATCCGTGCTTCGCGCGCCGGCCCTGAACATGGCAAAAATGCTCGGCTACTTTTTCGGGCAGCGGTCAAAGCGCATTCCAAAGGCACTCTCCCGTTATTTATCGCGCGACGACGCAATCAAGCGCGGCACGCGCAAAGGCGGGTGATCCCGGTTCTCCCCGGCCGCACCGCCGGCGATTGCGGCTTGCCCTGAAAATCCGCCCCTGCTAGGCTGGCCTTCATGCAACGGCTTCAATTCAGAGTGCGGCAGCAGGACACCGGCGCGCCGCTGTGGAGTTTCCTTGCCCGCCAGCTCGGCCTTTCCGGGCGCAAGGCCAAAAACCTTCTGGATCAGCGCTGCGTCTTCGTGAACGGAAGCCGGATATGGATGGCCAGGCATGAGCTCGATCCCGGTGACCATGTTGAAGTTCTCATGCCGGGGGACGCGGAACGGGAAGCCGCCTCGCTTCCCGTGCTGTACCGTGATGACGATCTGGCCGTCATCAACAAGCCCGCCGGCCTTCTGACAAATGAGGCCAGGAGCGCCGAGACCCGGCTCCGAATCCAGATGAATTGCCCTGCCCTGCGCGCCGTCCACCGCCTGGACAGGGACACCACGGGGTGCCTTCTTTTCGCAATGCACCCGGAGGCATGGACGAAGCTTGCGGCGCTGTTCGCGGAGCGGAAAATAAAAAAACAATACCATGCGATCGCCGGCGGCCGCATCGTCGAACGCCGCCGCCGAGTTGATTCGCCAATCGATGGCCAGCATGCCGTCACGCGCATTGCCGTCGTGGATGCCGTTCGGGAAGCCACGCACCTCACGGCGGACATCGAGACGGGGCGCACGCACCAGATACGCAAGCACCTGGCGTCAATCGGGCACCCCGTTCTGGGAGACCGGCAGTACGCCACCGGCCGCGAATTATCGAGCCGGGAGCGCAACATCAGCCGCCACATGCTTCACGCGCACCGCATCGAATTCGACCATCCCCTGGCGGACAGGAAAATCGTCTGCATTGCGCCGCTGCCGCGGGATTTTGTCGAATGCCTTCGCATTTACCGCCTGGCCTGAAGGCAGGGCTGCGGCCCCGGCGCCCATACAATCCCGTGAAAAATGACTTGCTTTGGCAAGCAGGGCCTGCTATTTTTTTTGCGTTTTCAAAGCGAGCTTAGCTCAGTGGTAGAGCTCCACCTTGCCAAGGTGGTTGTCAGGGGTTCAAATCCCCTAGCTCGCTCCCCGCCAATTCACCGTTCAGAAACCATCACCGTTCCAAAAAAATGGCTGGCTTGCCTGTCCCCTGCCCATCGTTCTCGTCCTCGATATTCGTTTTCCGTGAACGTGTTCTTCCGCCCGCCGGCTGAGACGATTTTTTGTCTGCTTTCACCCTTTATGGAGCAGTTCAACTGCTCCGCGGTTGTCTTCGCTCGCTGCAAGAT
>JAAZAB010000468.1 GCA_012514555.1 Lentisphaerota bacterium | reverse complement strand
TTTGTTAAGCCCCTGCATTGTAGCAGGTTGCGGAGGGCTTTTCCACTTTTTTATCAAGCTTTTTTACGCCGTTCGTGAATTATCCGCGTTAAGGAGCGCTGTAGTGCGTGAATAGGAAGCCAGCCTTAGCGGTAGTAACTGGCAGACAAACTTCTTGACTCACCAGGGGGCCTTCGAACAGGCGGTCCAGCAGGAGCATGGCGGCTCCCCAGGCGCCGGCATCGCCCCCGGCGCGGGCCGCCCGGACCGGCAGGTCCTGGCCGGGCAGGCGGATGACCCGCCGCTCGACGATCCCGCGCAGCGCCGCCAGCCATAAGCTTTCGTCGGCCTCGGGCAAATTAAAGTTCATTGCGATCAGTTCCGGATTCAGCAGGTTGGCGGCATTCGCCACGGCTTCACCCAGGTAACGCAGGGCCCGGTCCCACAGGCCCAGGGCCAGCCGGTCGCCGCCCCGGACGGCCTCGAAAAAGTCGGCCATGGTCAGCGCGTCCGCGCGCCCGGCCATCAGGGACCGGGCGCCATCCCGCAGGGCCGCCCTCGCCTGGCGGATCAGGGCCGGGTAGGAGGCCACGGTTTCCAGGCAGCCGGACCCGCCGCACTGGCAGACGGGCCCGTTTTCCAGGACGCGGACGTGTCCCAGCTCGCCGGCGATCTCGCGGTGGCCCCGGTAGAGCCGGCCGTCCATAATCAGGCCGCAGCCGATTCCGCTGCCGACGTCCACGTACAGGAGGTGGCGGATTCCCTGCGCGGCCCCGGCCCGGTGTTCGCACAAGGTTTTGGCGCGGGTGTTTTCGTCCAGCAGAACAGGCACTCCGAAACGTGAGGTCAACAAGTCGCGAACCGGCACATCGTGCCAGTCCGGCAACAGCGAACAGAGTCGCGTAGTTCCCGACTGGGTATCCACGACTCCCGGATCGGCCACGCCGATTCCCTTCAAGGCTTTCGGCTCGTAGCCGGACTCGCGGATGGCAGAGGCGATCGCCTCGAGCAGGGCCTCGGTAATTGCCGATCGCGTCGGCAAACAGGGCATCTCGATCCGCCGCCGGGCCACGATCCGGCCGCACACATCCACGACCGCTGCGGTCATCCAGTATAGGTCGAACTCGATCCCGACCACGAATCCGTGCCGGCTATTCAACCCCAACAGGACCTGCCGGCGCCCACGCCCCGCCGATTTCCGCCCGGATTCCATCAACACACCGCGGGCAATCAGATCCCGTGTCAGGGCCGAGATCAACGGCATGCGAATGCGCGTGGAACGCCCCAGCTGCGTTCGCGAAATACTCCCTTCCCGCCGAACACACGCAACCAGCAGGGACTTATAAAAAGAAACCCTTTTTACGCTCTTTCTCGTCATTTAAAATAGAATTAAAGTTTAAATAGCGCTTAATTTTTGTAGAATGAAGGAATAAATCACCTTTGTCAATATATTTCTATCGAAATAACTATTAATAATCACTTCGCTACGAGGGGAACCAACCCGCTTTTCCCTGCTTTGCGCTGCGCTTTGACAGGACAGGCTGAATGGCTGTGGACCGTGGACTGTTTGGGGACCCTAGCGCTAGGGCGCGGTCAGGACATGGGTGACGGCGCAACGAAAGGACGTCCGCAGTGGACAAACGGGCGCTTCGATGATATTTATGCATCCATAAGCCGGAGCGTGGGGCGCAACGCCTGAATTTCATCCATAAAGCGACAGGCCTCGCGGGTTTTGGCAGGGGTGGCCGCTATGTCCTTCAAAGTCGGCGAACCATCGCGCGGGAACGGCAGGCGCCGGCCGCGCCGCGAAACGGCGCCTGGAACCAGCGCCATCGTCGTGCTGGGCGCGCCGAACGACAAGCGCGGCGCGCTGTCCCCCATGGCCCGCGGGCGATGCGCGTTGGCGCTGGCGGAGTTCCGCCTGCAGCCGGACCGGCGGATCATCACCACCGGCGGGTGGGGCGCCCA
>JAAZAB010000467.1 GCA_012514555.1 Lentisphaerota bacterium | reverse complement strand
TCCAACAGCTTCACGAACCAGGTCCTTGCGCAGATCGAGCTGTACACGAACCGCTCGAAGTATGCCACGGGCGTGTACGTGCTGCCCAAGCTCCTTGACGAGCAGGTTGCGCGCCTGCACCTGGCCAAGGTCGGGGCCAGGCTCGACAGGCTATCGCGGAAGCAGGCCGCGTACCTTGGAGTCAAGACTGAAGGGCCGTTCAAGCCCGAGCATTACCGCTACTGAGCGCGGGCTGTCGCCGGCCGGGCGCCCGCGCTTTCGCGGGTCCCCGGCGGCGCCTTGACGCGCGGCGTCGGCGCAACTGCCGGCGCCCGCTGCCGGATGGCCGAGGGCCGGGGGGAAGCATTGCGGATACTAACCTCTTTCATATCGCGCAACTTCCTTGTCGCATTCCTGATCACCCTGGTCGTGTTCATGTTCGTCATGGCCGTGGGCACGATCTTCAGGGTGATAGACCTTTTTTCCCGCGGCGTGAGCGGGCTTTTCATCCTGCGGTTTTTCCTGGCCGGCATGCCGTTCTCGCTGATCTTTGCCATTCCGATGAGCGTCCTGGCTGCCGCGTACCTCGTTTTCAGCCGGATGAGCGCGGACCGCGAGGTCATCGCCATGCGGGCCAGCGGCATCAACCTCTGGCAGATCATCCAGCCCCCCGTTCTGATCTCCACCCTGCTGTGCGCGCTCTGCGTCTACATCAACTGCTCGCTGGCGCCCAAAAGCCACTACGCGCGCCGGCTCATGGTGGGCTCGCTCGGCTCGGAAACGCCCCTTGCCCTCCTCGACGAGGGGCGCTGGATCAACGATATCCCGAACATCAAGCTGTACATCCTGCGCAAGTCGGAGAACAAGCTCGCGAACATCTGGATGACGCAGTTCGGGGAAAAAGGCATTCGCCGCCAAATCTACGCGGACAGGGGCACGGTTGACCCGGATCCCGACAACCCGGGCGCGGTCACGATAAACCTATACTCGGTTCGCATCTCCGACTACGACGAGAATGACCCGGCCAATCCCGTAAAGTTCGTGCACCCGACCGCGGCGCATCACCCCATGCGCCTGGACATGTCGGGCCTGGTCGGCAAGGGGGAGGTCGTCAAGAAGCGGGCGGACCTGACCATGACGGAGCTGATCGGCGCGCTGCGCTACGGGCGGGAAATCCAGGTTGACGCCTCGCTTGAAAACCTCGCCGTTCACCGGATGTCGCTCCAGGTCGAGGTCAGCACGCGGCTCGCGCTCTCCTTTTCCTGCTACGCCTTCGTGCTGCTCGGCGCCGCGCTCGGAGTCAAGATTCACCGGAAGGAGTCAACCGTAGGGCTGGCGCTCATCCTGATCCTCGTGCTAGCGTTCTTCAGCTTCATCGCGCTGGCCGATTCCCTCGTGAGCAGGCCCGGGCTGCGGCCGGACCTGATCGTGTGGATTCCATTCCTCGTGGCCGAAACCATCGGCTTTTCCCTGATCCACCGCGCCCACTAACCCTATGTGGAGCAGTTCAACTGCTCCGCGGTTGTCTTCGCTCGCTGCAAGATGTTTATGTGC
>JAAZAB010000466.1 GCA_012514555.1 Lentisphaerota bacterium | reverse complement strand
GCGCGGCCGCCGGTCCGGACGGCCGCCGCCGGCTCCGCGCCGGCGCCTGGTGGCGCAACGACGGCCTGGCGCCCCACACGCGACCCGGCGCGCTCGTCGTCATCCTGCGGGACGCCGACGGCCGCGAACAGGTCATTCACGACGATCCCGGCGCGCTCCGCCAGATCGTGCCCACGGGGCATTACAAGATCGAGCACGACATGGAACTGCCGGCCGGTCTGAAAGCCGGAACCTATGACCTGCTGTTCGCGCTCCAGGACCGCTACAAGGGCCGCATCACGCCCATCCTGCCGGACCATCCCTGCGATGGCGCGGGCCGGATCGCCATCGGCCGCGTCACCGTGACCTGAGCGGCTGGCGACGGGAGCGTCAATTCAAAAGGCCCGCGCGCGGCCGGCGGAAAGATCCCCGTAGAGATTTGGACAATTCTCCAGCAGTTGCGCCACGCGGCCCGGCGCGCGGGTCGGACCGGTCGGCTTCCGGTAGCCGCGCTTCTCCTCCTTGACGTCCGTGCTCATCTCGGCCCGGAAGCTGTGGCCGTGCGCCAGCACGATTGTCTTCGGAATGGCGCGCAGCGTCTTCTCGGTGCGCGGCAGTCCCCGGTCGTCCACCAGCCCATACTGTCCTTCCAGCGAGGAGTCGCGCGATCGATGCCCAGCTCGTCCATCCGCCGCACCAGCATCGCTTCGGTGAACCAGCCCTGGTCCCGTTTGAACCGCCCCAGGTGGGTGTGAATGTCGATCATGGGAGCGCCTTCAGTGCCGGCACGTTGGGGATGCGCCGCAGGGCGCGGCCGGTCAGGTAAAGGTCGTTGCCCCGGAAGGCCATCCGTTCGGCTTTCTCGACCGAACCGAGCGGCGCGAAGGCGAAGGTTTTCGGATCAATGCGCGTCAGCACGTCGTTGATGAACGCATAGATCTGCCCGTCCGGGCCCAGCGCCAGTCCGACCACGCGCGCGGGCACGGCCGCCGTATGCGCCAGTTTTCGGGACGTCAGGTCGACGGCATAAAACAGGTGGCGCTCGCCGTCTTTCGCTCCCTGCCGGGCCACGCCGTAGGCCCTTCACGGGGGCATCACAAGTAAAAAGGTGGAATGTGCAAACCGGAGGCGCTCGAGTCGCCATTGACGCCGACCGGGCAGTGGGGTATAACGCTCTGCGTTCCCTTCACCGTTGGCGTTCGATCGGTTTTTCAACCCGTTCGCCTGGCGTGGCCGGAAAACCGATTCATGGGATCGTGAGGAGCGGCCATGAAGCGCGCCTATCGCTGTTTCAGGGAGACCACGATGAAGAATGGGCTGGGGGGGATGATGACGGGACCATTGCCCGCAAGCGGCGGCTGGGGCATACTGCAAAGATGACGCCGCTCATCATTCTCAGTCACAACGCCTTCTGGTTCCAAGGGGTTCCCTTTGCCACAGATGTCCCTCGGGAACCGGACGCCGCGGTTCTGAATCGGCTGTGTGCGATCTATCGGCAAGTCCATGCGGATGTGATATGCCTGCAGGAGATTCAGAGTCAGGATGCGTTCGAGATGGTGGCCACGCAATTGGGAATGCCCGGATGTTATTGTCCGGGAACGATACTTCCGCAATATGGAGGGGCTGTTTTCTGGCGCCCCGGGCAAGGATCTCGGGTCCAGGACGCGCGCACCGCTTCGCTGGCCACGCAGCGGATGTGGCAGATCGTGGACATCCACAACGGGAATGGCCGTTTGCGTGTCGGGAATATTCATCTTCCGTCAAGCCGTCAGCTTGGGCCCGACGCCGCACAGGCGCAGAGGATCGCAGAACTTCGCGACGCCATCACCATCTGCGAAGAACGGCCGGACGTCATCGCTGGGGACTTGAACGAACAGCCAGCCGGCCCGGTCAACGCATTCTTGAGAAGTCATGCCTATCGCGACGCGGCCGTTCTCGCAAAACGCGCTGATGCGCCCACCACGCTGGGCGCAAACCGGGGCGACTATATTTGGATTTCGAAAAAGATCGAGAGCCGGGTCAGCCAATACACGGTCTTATCGAGGCAAGCCCTTGCCTGCACCACATGCGACAAGGAATACGTCAGCGACCATTTCCCTCTGTGGATAACGGTGGGAGCCCCATAAATGAAATTCGACGCCATCTTTTTTGATTCCGGTGGGACCCTCTATGGCCCCTGTGCCGGTTCAGACCCGTCACCGGAGCAGGTCGCCGCCGGGAGGGCGGCCCGCGTGCATGCCCTTCTGGGCGCGATGGGTGCTCATTGCGATCGTGGGCGCGTTTCGGAGGCATTGGTTCAGCAAGCCGTGAAATGCCGGCACCGGCTGGGCGCGGCATACAATTTTCACCAGCTCCTGATCGCGGTCATCGGGGAATTGGGACTTCGGCTTGGAGCCGAAGCTGCGGCATGTCTGGCGGATGCCTACGCGGGGCCTCGATATGCCTCATGGCTTTTTCCGGGGACCGTGGAGGCCCTGCGCGATCTTTCAGAAAAGGGATTCAAGCTGGGCATTATTGCGAACACCGCATGGCCGGGATTCTGTATGGACAGAGCTTTTGCGGGGGTTGGGCTTCTGCCTTATCTCCGCTGTCGCGTCTATTCCGGAGATGTGGGAATGGCGAAACCCGATCCGGCCATCTTTCACGTCGCCGAACGGCTTGCCGGCGTCGCGGGAAAGCGCATGCTCTACGTCGGCAATGACAGGGAAGCCGATATCAAAGGCGCGGCGGATGTTGGATGGTCGACAGCCTTCCGACGGTCCGGC
>JAAZAB010000465.1 GCA_012514555.1 Lentisphaerota bacterium | reverse complement strand
ATTTATGGGCACTACAAAGCAATCTCCGAATCATATATCAACGACTTACAAAGAAAAACGGCCTCAAATGGCCTCTTTTTGACTAAAATCTCAGAGGGGGTGCGAAACTTGGGCTAGGTTTCAACGTCCAGGGGCCTGCGGGTTCCGCCGGCTACCTTCGTGCGACCGGTCCAGGGCGCGGGCGGACTCCAGCAACGCGCGCGGCACATGGTAACAGCCCTTCCAGCGGTTGCCCTTAAGGTCCAGCAGCGGCCGGCCCTCCCTATTGAGGTACCCGTACCATTCGCCGTATTGCGGATCGACGAAGTGCGCCCATGTGTAGTCGTGAAACCGTCTGAACCATGCCAGGCATTCTGGTGAACGGGTGTGCTCGTATGCCATGCTGAACGCAAGGATCGCCTCGGCGAACACCCACCACATCTTTCTGTCCCATTCGATCTGCATCGGAGGCTTTCCCAGGATATCCAGCCGGTACAGAAGCCCGCCATATTCACGGTCCCAGCCATATTCAGCGACTGACAGCATGCTCCGGACCAGAAGGGGAATGGCATCGGCTCTTCCCCATCTTTCAGCCGCGGCAAGCGCCATCCACAGCACTTCCAGTCCGTGGCCGGGATTGACCATGCGCCCCTCAAAGGTATCGCTAACGCCGCCGCCGGCCGGCACGTTTTCAAGGAGGATGCCGAGCCCAGGATGCCGGAAGCGTGTGAGCACGTCGTCAATCAGGGCAATGGCGGTATTGCGCGCTTCCGCTTCCTCGAGAAGATCACCCATGACCAGCAGGAGGTTCAGGTGGATCATGCGCAGCGCCAGGCTTTCCAATGGCCGGGCCCCGGGCACGGACTTGGAAAAGCGGCCTTTTGGCGATGTCTTTCGTTTCTCGAACAGGCGATAAGTCCGCAGGGCGATTTCGACGGCCAGCGGATCGCGCGCCGCGCGCCCGTATTCGGCAAAGCCCATTGCCGCGAAGGCGTCCGTAAAGATGTTCCAGGGCTGCGACAGGGGCCGGCCTTCGCGGGTCAGCGCGTAGTAGAACGAACCGTTTTCCGCCCGGCCGTGGGCTGCAAGGAAATCTGCGCCCAGTTGCGCCGTTTCCAGCCAGTCTTTCCGGGGTTCCACGGTGTTGTAGAGATGTGCGAACGTCCAGACCTGGCGCGCCTGGAGCCACAGGAACTTGTCGGTGTCGAAGACCGCGCCCGCGCGGTCCAGGCAGGTGAAGTACCCGCCGCATTCGCGGTCGGGCGAATGGTTCTGCCAGAACGGAATGACGTCGTTCAGAAGCGCATCGCGGTATGTTCGCGACAGGCCGGCTGCCGCGCCGCCATCCGGCTCGCTCGTTGTCGCCATGGCTGTTTTTCCGGCCGATTTCCGGCGGCCGGGCGCCTTCTATGAATGTTGTTTGCCGCCGCCTGCCATGGGGCTGCCCTTCGGCATCCAGATGCGGTCTGCCGGTATTTTGAGCCGATCCGCGACTTTCCAGGAGGACTTTATGGCCTTGAGGCTGTTAATGTCATGTGCGTCCGAGCCCAGCGAGAAGCAGGCGCCTTCCTCCGCGATGATTGACATGAAAGCAATGTATTCCTCGACGAACCTTTCGTTGTATGCCGGGTTTTCGAGGTTGGCGCAGCCGTTTATCTCAATGGCTGTGCCCGTTTCCCTGGCCGTTTGTCCGAGTTCCCTGGCATATGCCTCGGGCACGGCCCGCATGGAGTCAAACCAGGGCCAGCCCTTTCCGTCGAACTCGCCTTTGCCGAACCAGTACGGGTGAACAAGCACGTCAACCAGCGGATCGCGGCATGTCATCAGGTGGTGGCGGTGCTGGATATCCACGATCTTCTTGAGATCGTATTTGTCCAGGTATGTGCCGTGAATGCCGCCGATGGCGAACTGAAAGCCGAGCTTCTCCTTTACCTCCTCGCTGAATGCAAACTTGCCGTCAACACCCATGAAATTGAGTTCCACACCGAAAAAGACGCAGACACTCGTATTCAGCCGCTCGATGTCTTCCTTGATCTTCCAGTGAAGATCGAGCTTGTCCAGCGTGTTCAAATGGTCCGTAATGCCCAGTGTCGTCACGCCCAGGCTCTCGCACACTTTCACGATGTCAAACACTTCCATGGTGGCGTTGGCGCACTTGAGGTACTTCGTATGAATGTGAAAATCGCAGCGGGGTAGTTTGTTCACGAAACTGCTCCTTGCATTTCGAATCGTATAAACGCTTTGGCCAGCCTTTAACCAGCCGGGACCCGCAGCGAGCGTGCGGCTCCAAACTGGACGACAGGGTACAAAAACGGGTCTTGATTGTCAATTCCGGCCTGGATGTTCGGCCGCTTCCGGCAGGGCTGCGTCAAGAGAGCCGTAAGGCCGGGTCGCGAGGACGCGCTTTCTCCATTTCCTCACGTGTTTCGTTTGCGCTGGAGGGCGGCGGGCCTCCGCCGCCGTTCTTGACGCAGCCCCGCCGCTTCCGGCCGCAGGGCGCCTGTCCCGGGAGCACTCCGACCAGGCCTCATCGCCTGCTCGCGGTCGCGAACGGCTTCTGTGGACTCTGCGCTCTCTGTGGCTCAATACTCTTGTCTTCCAGTTTCCGCCATAATTTCTGACGTCTCACAAGGGCCGTGCGGGCTGCCTTTCGCAATAAACATTGCATAGGTGGCTTGTCTATAAGATAGTCTGTTGCATGGCAATACAACTGCGAGTTGAGTATTCGAGGCATCGGGTACAGACAGACCATTGGCGATGTCGCCAAGCAGCGGTGATGTTGAGAGGGCAGCGTGACATGCAATTGGGATCGGGGGCGGCTAATGCCGATCCGGGGTAGGAATCCAGGGAATTACCGGCAGGTCGTGCAAAATGGTCGTCTTTAAGCGCCGGCAGAACAGCGATTTCTTTTCAAGATCAAATCAACCGGAGGCATGAACGGTGGAT
>JAAZAB010000046.1 GCA_012514555.1 Lentisphaerota bacterium | reverse complement strand
CTGCATTGGTTTGGGGGTAAAATGCATGACGCCATTCGAGATGCTGCGCCGGGAACGGGCGTTGTTTGTGTTGGGGGCGCATAAAACGAGTGGCTGACAAAACAGTTGAGTGAGTAATTATGCCAGCCCGAATCAAAGCGGGCGAGGGGACGCATGGGCCTCCTTTGCGAAGCCGCTACGGAGGCCAAGGCGGCGCGCGACTGCGGTTCCCGCGGAAAGCCCGGAATTTCGGTCTCTCCAGCTTTCATCCATTCTCAGGCGCAACTGAACGAATGGCTGACGGTCGACTTCAAGAAATGGTGCGCGACGCCCGTCAAAATCGGCCGGACGCACGATCCCGCCAACAAAAAGCGATGCCTGCCGTTTTCAAGGTATAAGGACAAACGGCCATATCGATCCGATACGTGTTCAACCCCATTGTATCCGCATCGAATTGAAAGCCGAACAGTCCTCCATCGTCTCCGAAGGCTCGTCCGCAATCTCCGCGCACCAGCGGTTCATGGCCAGGCATAGCTCCCGGGTCAGAGCCGCGGCGGCCGGCGTGCAGGGCCGACAGGAGAGAACCAGCAGTCTTCCTTCCAGGCATAGATCGAAATAACGGCCATGGGGTTTGAAGAAGGGGCATAAGCCGTCCGGTTTCAGTAGAATCATTGAGCCGCCTGCATCCAACAGGGCACGCGCCATGTCCTTTTCGCCCGGCGAGATGAAGGGAGACACGATCACGCCGCCCCCCTGTGCCCATTCGATCGTTTCCGCGCGAAGTTCTGCGATGCGGGCGGCCAAAACGGTCCGGGAAACGGCCAGGCTTCGAAGCGCCGGTTTGTCGAGCAGGAACATGTTTCCATAACCGCTCCAGGTTTCGCCCTGCGGCAAACGCGGATGGCGCAGATTGTTCACGCGGGAGAACAGGTCGGGGTTCGCCTTCTTGAGGCAATAGCGCCTCGGATTATCGATCATGTAGTGAATGTAAGCGGAAAGGGAGCCTTTTCGCCAGACGGCAAGGTCATGGTAGCCAGGCGTCCAGACCCGCAATTCCGGATTGCCGTAACGCTTGCGCAAGGAGGAGGTGACTTGGGACTTGAAGGCCCGCAGGGGCACCCCGACCGGCTTGTCCATCCGTTCCTTCACCCGCACCAGGCCATGAAGATGATCGGGCATGATGACAAGGGTGGATGTTTCGATGGCCGGGTAATCGGTCTCCATGCGGTGCCAGAGGTCGTATACCAGCCAGCCATCCTTGTTGAGCGTGGATTTGCCGTTTTCGCACGTGGCGAAGAGCGGTTTCCTGTTCAGGCTGGTCATGGTGATCAGGTAAAACGCGGGAATCCGGTAATCGCGGCCTGGGTAGCGGATGCCCTGCAACCTGTGAACAGGTTGCGCAGGACGGGATGCGGCGCTGCCGGCTGTGTTCACACAGCTCACGAGACGGACTTTTCCCCCGCCACCTTCCTGTAATTCCCATCCAACTCCTTCTGCAGCGCAATGATGGCGGCCAACCTCCGCGCCGTGTCCGTGACATGGCGCACTTCGTCCGGTGTAAGGCCGCGGCCGAGTAGGGGCTTTTCGCGGTAGGAGAGCCATTTCTTGATGACCTGGTACCCGCCGATGGTGTAGTCCCAGACCGACTCGGGAATGTTGCTCCAGTAGGCGACGTCGTTCAGGAAAATGTCGTATGCGGGCGGGGTGCCTTCGACGGGCCGCAACTTGCCACGGCCGGGCATGGTGACGCCACCCTTGCCGGCATGTCCCCAGCCTGCCGTCAGGTCCAGGTCGCCGGCATCCGGGTTCGCGGGTTTGCCGTCCACACGCTTGAACACGGCAATGGACCGGAGTTCGTCGCGGATTTTGCCGGTGGTGACGCCCGGCGCCGGCGTTTCGGTGTCCAACAACGCGGCTACGCGTCGGCCCAGTTCGGCGGAAGCGAGGAGCGCGGCTTTGTTCGCGGGCAGGGGAATCCGCGGCCAGTCCTGTCGGATGCCGTCGGCATTCTCGGTCAAGTACGCGGGCGAATAGCCGATGGCCAGCGCATGATGCCAGATCAGTTCGGCGGTTGCCGGGTCGGTGTCCGGATCGGGCAGGTCCAGCTTGGCCAGATAGGCGCGGACGAGGGGGGAGAGGTTGGCTTTCCTGTCGGGGTCGGTATTGGAATCGGTATCGAACGCGAGCGTTCCTTGCGTCCCTTTTGTCTTCTCGGCTTTCAACCGCACCGGGAAGTGCCGCGCATGGCCCGAAATGCAGTCGTAATCGCAAACGACCGGTGATAGCAGAAATGGCGGGCCTTCGTTCCCTTTGTCAGCGGTGTCACGCGTGATGAAAAAGTGATTCCCGGTGAAACGTTGCGCCAGCAGTTGAGGTGAAGGGCGGGAAAATAACGGTGCGATTTCGGGATCCAAGTAGGCAATTCTGTTGTCGAACGGTTTGAAAGGGTATCTGACGATTTTCGTCCGATCGAACTCGCATTTCCCGACAAGTTGTCGGCGTGTTTTCGCAGCTTCGAATTCGCCGGATGATTTCATAAAGGCAGGGGTGACTTTTCCGCACTCCTCATCCGTGACAGTTGGATCGAAGTAGGTTTTCAGTTCAGCGAGTTTCTTTTCTTCGCCTGGGAAAACGATCAAGGAGTTAGCGCGACGTTCAATAGGCCCATTGAACGGTGGCATCGCCGCCAGTTCCACAATCTTCGGCCACCCCATATACGCCTTTGTCACATCCGCCGGCCTGAAACTCCAGCGGTTGTCGGCGGCGGGGGAGGCGGTTTCGTAAGCGGCGTCGAACTTTTTGGCGTCGAGGGTATCCAGAATATCCGTTCGTTTGTTGCTGCCCCAAAAATGACGAAAGCGAACAACGGGTTCCTTCTTCCGAGTGCGTCCACGCTTCACCATCAGGCCGATTGTGGTGCCGACGCGGATCCCTTCGCGATTCCAGTCGGTTGAGAAGACCGAAGGATCGGGCAGTCCTTCGGGGGTCAGTTTTCCCGTCTCGCGGCTGTCGCCGTTCATGCAGTCGAACCAGAAGGAATCGAATCCATCCAGCAAGCGCCTGCGCATGACGACGAAGGAAGGATCTCCCAGGTAGGAAAAGTTCGAGATAAACGACACCACCCCGCGGCCGCCGTGTTCGGCGATCCGTTTTTCGGCCAGCCGGAAGAAGCGGATATAGAGGTCGTCGAGATTGAACTTCTTGATGCCCCATTCGGTCACGAGTCCCTGCTTGTAGGGCTCGACCAGTCCGTTCTCCTCCTCCGGACTGATGCCCGCGAAGGCGTTGTAGGGCGGATTGCCGAGAATGACGAGGATGGGCTTGGCGTGCTTGACCTTGCTGGCGGCGTCGCGTTCCTCGTCAAAGCCGGGGAAGGCGATCTGCTTGGGTTTCTCCTTGGGCGGCTCCCAGCCGGTGAGCGCGTTGGTCAGGTAGACCCCCGCGCGTTCCGGCGGTTCGGTGCGGTCGTTGAGCGGGGCGCCGAGTGTTTCGAGTTCAAGCCCGATCTGGAGGTGGGCGATCACGAACGGCGCGGGCAGGATTTCGAAGCCGAACACCCGCTCCATGGCCGCGCGTTTCAGGTCGTGCGCCACCAGCGCGTCGCCGCCCTTCTCGTGGAGCGTGGCGGCGATGCGGCGCAGGACGGCGCGCAGGTAGGCGCCGGTGCCGCAGCAGGGATCGAGCACCACCACCTGGGGATCGGCAAGGCCGTCGGCCAGTCCGAGCTCCGAACGCAGCACGGCGTCCACCCGCTCCACCTGGTAACGGACGATCTCCTCCGGCGTGTACCAGACCCCGAGTTCCTTGCGCAGCTCCGGATCGAAAGCATGCAGGAAGGGCTCGTAGAAGTATTGGACCGCGTGCCCTTCGTCGAACGAGGAGAAGAAGGCGGTGCGGTCCACCCGGTTGAGCGCGGCGGCGGCCCAGTCGAGGACCTCGATCAGCCCGAGCGCGCCGAGTCGGGCGGGGTCGGCGACCTGCACGAACAGGGCGCGGAGCATGGGCACGCGCAGGAGGAAGTGGGCGGAGCGCCAGTCGAACGGTCCGGCGACGCCGTAGGGGCTGGGCGGCTCGCGGACGGCGGAAGCGAAGGAAGCGGGCTTGGCCGGTTTGGCGGTATGCTGGCGCGACCAGAGCACCCAGGCGGAGAAGAGGCCGTAAAAAGCGTTTGAACGAGGGTGGAGCGGAAGAAATGGTCGCCCTTGTCGCCCTCGAAGCGCAGTCCGAGCGCGTTCTCCAGGGCGTGACGGAGACTGGCCAGGGCGGGGATGTCGGCCCGTTCCACGCGCAGGCGGGCGTCGTGGGCATAGGATGCGAGCAGGCCGGCGACATCCTGGGGCGCGGCGAGGGGCGCGTTGTGGAGCAGCACCCGCTTGAGGTATTCGAGCATGCGTTCGCCCTGCTCGTCGGCGGTTTTGCGGGGAT
>JAAZAB010000464.1 GCA_012514555.1 Lentisphaerota bacterium | reverse complement strand
TCTTTTACATTGCCAGGTCGCAGCCCGGGGGCGGCGGCGCAAAGGGCGCCCCGGGCGCGGCGCAGGGAAGCGCTTCCGGGGGCGCGCCGGAATACGCCCCGGGCGTTCTCGCCGTGCTGGACAAGAATGGCGCCGCCGCCGGCGCGGACGGCGCCAATTCAAGCAACCCGCGTTTCATGGAGCTGGCCGTTGAAAACAGGATTTTCACTTCGGAGGAAAGGGCTTCCCTGTCCGAGCGGTTCAAGGGCAACGATTTTGCGCTGATGCTTTACCTGGCCGAGAACCGGCCTCAGCTCAAGGCCCTGCTCGGGAAGCTGTGGGGCGATTCCCTCGGCATCGCGTACGTGGATCCCACGAAAACCATGATTGAGTACGAGCTCGTCAGCAAGCTGCCAAGGAATTTCGCCGAAGAGCGCTGCGTCATACCGATCTACAAGATTGAAAACGTGATCACCGTTGCCATGGCCGATCCGGCAAACGCCTCTCTTCAGCGCGAGATTGAAAGCCGTATGGACGCGCTGGTCAGCCCGGTGTTCGCGCTGCCGGACCAGATAAAGGCCGCGATCGAACTCGCCCACATGTCGCTGCGCTCGCTGACCGACAGCCTGTCGGAGAAGCTGTCCAGCGCCGCCAGCGAGGGCGCCAGGATCGGCCGCCTTGCGGAGGCCCAATCCCTGGCCGAATTCGTGCGCGGCCTTTTCCTGCTGGCCTTCAAGCAGAGGGCCAGCGACATTCACATTGAGCCGCAGGAGAACGACATCCTGATACGCCTGCGCATTGACGGCGCTCTCCAGGAATACCTGCGCCTTCCAATGCGCGTTTTCCCGTCCCTGTCCAACGTGGTCAAGATCATGGCGGGCGCGGATATAGGCGAGCGCCGCCGGCCGCAGGACGAGCGCATCACCCTCAAGCTTCCGGACCGCGACCTGGAATTCCGGTTCTCATGCGTGCCCACGATTTACGGGGAAAAGATGGTTCTGCGCCTGCTCGGCCAGAACCAGTTCATGTCCGCGCCGGGGCTCGAGGACCTGGATTTTTCCAAGCCGATCCTTGAGGGCATACGCAGGATCATAGACTCTCCGAACGGCGTTTTTTTCGTCACCGGCCCGACCGGCTCGGGAAAGACCACAACGCTGTACGCGGCCCTGAAGGCCCTGAACCGCAAGGACGTCAACATCATGACGATCGAGGACCCGGTTGAGTACCGGCTGCCCGGCGTCAACCAGGTGCAGGTCAACCCGCTTGCCGGCGTGACTTTCGCGACGGCCCTGCGCTCGTTCCTGCGCCAGGACCCGGACGTCATCCTGGTGGGCGAAATCCGGGACCTGGAAACCGCCACCATAGCCTCGCAGGCGGCCCTGACCGGCCACCTTGTGCTAACCACAATGCACACTAACAACGCGCTGCAGGCCGTTACCCGGCTGATCCAGATCGGTGTGGAGCCCTTCCTGGTCGCGCCGTCAATCATAGGTGTCATGGCCCAGCGGCTCGTGCGCCGGCTCTGCGACAAGTGCAAGGAAAAGTACGCGCTTTCGCCGGCGGAAATCGACAAGTATTTTGTCTGGGACGGGAAGAGCGAGGTCTTTTTCAACCGTCCGAAAGGCTGCGAGAAATGCAATTTCACCGGCTATTCGGGGCGGATCGCCATTCACGAGCTGTTCATCATAGACGATGAAACGCGAAATTACATTGCCCGGAACGCCTCCATTCTTGACATCCAGAAATACGCTTTCAGCGCGGGCTTCACCACGCTGCGCCACGACGGCTTCAAGAAGGTGCTCAGGGGCCTGACAACGGTCGAGGAAGTCAGCCAGGTTTCGGTGGCGGAGGATTGAGGGCGCGTGTCTGAAGGGGCGGAGTCGGAAATGAGCAAGGAACAGCGAAAAGCCGGCCGGGAGCGCCGCGGTGCGCCCGGAAAATCGGCCGGCCTGAGCGAGGCCGAGGCGCTCGGCAGGGCGCTGCAAGCGGAGAAGGCCTACCTGGCCGATATCATCCGGTACACTCCCGCACTCATCTGCGGCATCGCCCCCGACG
>JAAZAB010000463.1 GCA_012514555.1 Lentisphaerota bacterium | reverse complement strand
CGACGGAATTGCCAGCCTGAACGCCGGCGTTTCAGGCTTTGTAAGAAGCGTTCTTCTGGGCGCGTCCCGGTACTGTATTCGGCGCGGAATGCAAGTCAAACCAAAACAATTCCGCGGGCGCCGGAAAGGGGATGGGAGATAGGGGATAGGTGACACCCCAAAACGAACTTTTTCCGGTTGCGTTTCGGGGGGGGAGGGGTAGACTATGCTGCGTGTTGCGAGGATTGGTTGGGGCCAATTTTCTGCGGTTACGAACGAAAACAATGCTTGGATAGGACGCGCGCACATGAAAAGGAAGATTCGCGGCGGCAAACCGATCAGGTTCGGCGTATTCGGCGTCGGGCGCGGCTCGGCGAGCACTGGCGATGGCGCAAGGGCAGCGGGCTTCGAGCTGGTCGCGCTCTGCGACAAGAACGCGGATGCGCTGAAGCGCGCCGCGAAGCTGCATTCGGTGAAGGGCTACACCGACTTCGACAAGTTCCTCGAGCACGACATGGACGCGGTTGTCGTGGCGAACTACTTCCACCAGCACGCGCCTTTTGCCATCAAGGCGCTGAAGGCCGGCATGCACGTCATGAGCGAGACGGCGGCCTGCCACACCCTCGCCGAGGGCGTCGCGCTGGTCCGGGCGGTCGAGCAGGCCAGGCGCACCTACATGTTCGCCGAAAACTTCGCCTACAGCGCCCCGAACCAGGAAACGCGGCGCATATTCAAGACGGGCGAATTCGGGACGTTCATGTACGGCGAGAGCGAATACGTTCACCCGGTGGACGCCGACACCGGCAACTCGTTAAGCGTGGGGACCGGGCACTGGCGCAACTGGATTCCGGCCACCTACTATTGCACTCACGCGCTTTCACCCATCATGTTCATCACGGACACCTGGCCCAAAAAGGTCAACGCCTTTGTGGTGCCCGCGGCGATGGACGCGCCAGAGGCGCAGCGCCGGCCCCGGAAGCAGGATGCCGCCTCGATGATTGCGCTGCGCATGGACAATGGCGCCGTGGCCAAGCTCCTCCAGTACGGGTTGCGCGGCCACAGCGGGCCGACCCGGATTCACGCGGCGCGCGGATTCCTCGGCGGCAGCGGGGAAAACGTCACGCTCATTCGCGAACAGTTTCACGAGCCGATCGTTCACCCGAAGAGCATGACCTATGCCCCGGAGTTCCCGGCCATGGCCGAGCTGGCCGGACGCAGCGGGCACGGCGGCGGCGACTTTTACATGATGTATCATTTCGCAGAGGCCATACGCTCCGGCAGGCCGCCGTTCATGGATGTTTATCGCGGCGTGGCCATGTCAATAGTCGGCATCCTGGCCTGGCGCTCCGCGCTGAACGACTCGAACACGGAAATCGTTCCGGACTTTTCGAAGGAATCGGTGCGCAAGCGCTACGAGAACGATGACTGGTCGCCCGACCCCGAGCGCCGCAAGCCCGGCCAGCCGTGGTGCAGCATTGAAGGCGACAAGAAGATATCCTCCTTTGCGTTGAAATACGCCCGTAATATCTGGAAGAAAAAGGGATACAAGGGGGCCTGAGCCGCGAGGCATGCCCCTGCCCTCTTTCCACTGCCAGGCCATTTTCCAGTAACCGCCGCGGCTGGCGACCGGCCGTGCTGCGGCCTTGAACGGACAAATCAAAAACAGGAAGAAACGAGAATGAATGACAAGAGCAAAGCCCGGCCAGCGGCAGGCGGGCACAATGGCCGCAAGCCGGCGGAGGATCAAGGCGG
>JAAZAB010000462.1 GCA_012514555.1 Lentisphaerota bacterium | reverse complement strand
CCGATTCCGACAATGCATTAAGGCTTGTATTTCCGCGCCGCTGTACCTTATTCTTAAACCCAGATGATGGGAAAACGCTTGAAGGGAGTTCTGGTTCGCGCGGCGGTTCCGGCGGCGCTGCTCGCGCAATGCGCCGGCGCGTCCGCGGCGGAAGCCGTGTCTTTGCCCGGCGTTCCCTTCATCACGAATTCCTCGCTGACCATTCATGCGCGGGCCTACAACCTGAACCGGCATTACGACACTCCGCACACGCAGGAGAGCCTTGCGCTCGGCGGGTGGCTGCTGTTTGAAAGCGGCGAGTGGCGCGGCCTGAGCTTCGGCCTTGCGCCCTACACTTCCCAGAGGATTGCCGGCCCGGACGAGCATGACGGGGGCTCGCTTCTGCAGGCCGGCCAACAAGGCTATACCGTCCTGGGGCAGGCGTACGCGCGCTTGCGCGGATGGGACACGCAGGTCACACTATACCGGCAAATCCTCGAAACGCCGCTCTTGAACTCGTACGACTGCAAAATGACGCCCGTCACGTTCGAGGCGTATGCGCTTGTGAACAGCTCCATCAGCAACCTTGCGGTGACCGTCGCGCAGGTAGAAAAGATCAAGACGTGGACCGCGAGCTCTTTCCGGAGCCTGGGCGAAGCCGCGGGCTACGACAACACGTCCGACGGGATCACGCTGGCCGGCGTGACATGGGCTTGCGACCCGCTCTCGTTACAGGCCTGGGAATACTATGCTCACAACATGGTGAACAGCTTGTACGCGCAGGCCGACTTCAGGCAAAGCCCGGAGGAGGGCCTGCCGGCCTGGTCGGTCTCCGCCCAGGGCCTGGGCCAGCACGAGGTTGGCGCGGCGTATGCGGGAGAAATCCGGACCGGCATGTGCGGGCTTCTCGCCGGCCTGGCCTGGGAGGGGTTCACCCTGACGGCGGGCGGCACGGCGACGGACAGCGGGGCGTGCATCTTCAATCCGTGGGCGTCCTATCCGGGCTACACCTCGCTCATTGAAGAGGACTGCAACATGGCCGGCGAAAAGGCGTGGATGGCGGGCCTTGCCTACGATTTCGCCGAGATCGGCCTCGACGGGCTTGGCGCCTTCATGAATCATTCCGAGGCCTGGGCGCCGGGGCTTGGCTCGCTGTCCGACCCCGAACAGTTCGAGACGAACTTCACCGTGGACTACGGCGCCGGAGGCCTGCTGCGGGGACTGAGCGTACGCGCGCGCGCGGCATTCGTGCGCAACTCGCTTTCAATGAACGGCGCGGACTACGATGACTTCCGTGTCATCGTTAATTACGAGCGCAGAATTTTCTAACGGACCCGGGCCCCGGCCCGGTAACAGCGGCAAGGAGGAGGATGAGGATATGAGAGCGAAAACGCAAGCGCCCGGATTATTCACGGCCCTGTTGCTCGTTCTTGGTTTTCTTGCCCCGGCGCCCGCGCCGGCGTGCACCACCATCCTGGTCGGAAGGGACGCCACGGCTGACGGCTCGGTCATGGTTTCCCATTCGGACGACGGGCTGGGCGACGGGCGCATGATTTACGTTCCGGCCATGGATCACGAGCCCGGCGCCATGCGGCGGGTTTTCTATTCGCATTGTGCGCTGGACTTTATGCCGCAGTGGGGCGCCACCGAGAGCCATCGCATTGTCACGGCCGACCGCGGGCCGGGCTACGATACGCCCGGCGATCCGCCAAGCGTTCCGCTCGGCGCCATTCCCGAGGTTCCGCACACCTACGCGTACTTCGACGCCAACTACGGGATCATGAACGAACACCAGCTGTCAATCGGCGAATGCACGGACCTTGCCAAGGTTCACCCCCTGCCCGAGCCCGGGAAGCGCATATTCTACTCCGCCGAACTTTCGCGCGTCGCGCTGGAGCGCTGCAGGACGGCGCGCGAGGCGATCCGGCTTATGGGCGAGCTCATCGAAAAATACGGCCTGTACGGAACTGGCGAAACCCTGCTGGTTGGCGATCCGTCGGAAGGCTGGGTCATGGAAATGTGCGGCTACGACATGGACGGAACAGGCGGCGTCTGGGTTGCCCAGCGCGTGCCCGACAGCGGCTTCTTTGTCGCCGCCAACCAGTTCCGCATTCGCGACGT
>JAAZAB010000461.1 GCA_012514555.1 Lentisphaerota bacterium | reverse complement strand
TGGCAACGCTATTACCTATCGTAACACTGGCCAGGTTGTAGCAGTAAGAGAATGCATTATGTCCGAGGCTGGTGATACTATCGGGGACCGTCACGTTGGTCAGATTGAAGCAGTATGAAAACGTATCATCCCCAATGATGGTTACGCCATCAGGAATCAGGATGTTCGTTAGGCTTGTACAGAGCAGGAACGCATAGGCCCCGATATTGGTGACACCATCGGGAATCGTCAAGCTTTTCAGCCTGAAGCAGCAATTGAACCCGCCCCAGCCGATGCTTGTGACGCTGTCGGGAATCGTGACGCTCGTCAGGCTGTTGCAGCCACCAAACGCACTATCCCCGATTATAGTGACAGTCTTGCCCTCTATGGTGGATGGGATTACTGCCTCATCGCCCCCGGTGTAGTCGGTAATGGTGATCGTATTATCCGCATTTATCGAGTAGGTGAAATCGCCATACTGACCTGCAATTACCGCCAGCGGGGTTGCCAGCAGGAAAAGCACTGACAGCCACCACGCCATGCTGATTCGCGTCCGCAAAAGCACCAGCCCAAACTCGTTTTTCATTCGCGCCATCCTTGATATTTTCATGGTTCTCCTTTTGAAATCAACAACACGCTCTTGTCCCGCGTTTCGCGGAAAAGGACTGCGCGTCAGGGAATTTTTGCCAAAAAGCAAAGCGGCTGAATGTCATTCCGACACTCAGCCGCTCGTTTTTCCCGATTACGGGCTTGACAAGATTTTCCAGGCCGCCCATCTGAACCCTGAATGTGACTTCTGTCATCAATCCGATTCACTCCCCTGGCAAAGAAGAACAAGCAAATTATTCACAACATCCCAACCGGCGATCACGACAATTATAGCAAAAGACACTCCCACTAAGCGGCAGATGCCAAGTAAAAGCCAATCCCTATGTGAATAAAAGCTTCGCTGGCGGTTGCGCAACCCACTCCGCGTGAAGGTCCGCCCAAACTGAAGAATGGCTTCCAAGTTTGGCC
This sequence comes from Lentisphaerota bacterium, assembly GCA_012514555.1. GTDB lineage: Bacteria > Verrucomicrobiota > Kiritimatiellia > JAAZAB01 > JAAZAB01 > JAAZAB01. The sequence continues at coordinate 10,389 of JAAZAB010000461.1, read as the reverse complement.
GCCTGCCGTGGGTGTACCAATGGCAGCAACCGTAGATCATGGCCGGCGATCTTGAATGAATGGAGCCGTCCATAGTCTTCAAAAGTCTTCCCGTATTTAGACAGGGAATTTTCGGTCCCATGATACCGTGTGAACCACTTGAGCGGTTGATCTCCCATTGTGATTACAACCTCCGCACCGGATTCCTCCAACTCACGCAGGATGTCTGTGCGACGCTGTTCATTGGCTAATGCTGTTGGCAGTGCTGGCCATTTGTATGCAGGTAGACCAAGCTCCTTTGCAAGAGGATCATACTCTCGGACCAATGCAGCCGCTTGTTTTTCGTTCATGCAGCTATGTGGAACAAGATCACATAGCCAGGCATCCTTACGTGTAAGACCAAGTGGTTGCAGAAATAACTCGTCTAATGCTCTGCCCGAAGGCCCGTTGAATTGAGAACTGGCAGGCTCCAATCGACCAACCCCAACAGGAACGGGTATTGATGAGACAATAGAAAGGGCTGCCGCGTCATCTCCTCGCCAAAAGATCTCAGGTTCAGATGCGACAGCAAGAGCCCCAATTCTCTGGCGGCCATCTACACCAATCCAGCGAGCGTGCACCGCGCTTGCGTAGACGCCCAAGACGAAAACCCTCTTGCGAGATCTGTCACGCTGAGTAAGCGGGGAAACCGGCATCCCAAACGGGAATGTTCCTATTGCATTCACACCTTGGTCTTCTTGATATACGCATTCACCCCGATCACGACCGGCTGGCCGTCGATCTTGATATCCGTGACCTGGTTGCCGTGGGTGCTTGCGACAACGAGGGTCTTTCCGCTGGAACTGGGCTCGGGCGGGTTCTGCAGGTCGAGTTCGATGATCAGCTTGTTGTCTTGAATGCTGGCTTTCATGGTGGCTCCTTTGTGGAGGCGCTTCTGACGTTGCCTTCGAGTAAATGTGTACTCCTGCGGCTAACCGGGGGCAAGGATAAAAACCCGAGAGCCCCGGAAGGCTGCCAATCAGCTTCTTGTGGCTATCCGGCATGGGCTCGCTCGGAAAGGGAAAGGGAAATGTGAAATCAGGGGACAGACAAACTATTCTTGTCCCTTGGACCTGGTAATGGACATTGGGTGTTCGCCCGAAAACGCAGGGTTTCACGAAGCCCTTTCGAGCACAAGTTCACGAGCTGGCGATAAGGGTGACCGCACTGCCCCCGGAACAGGCGCCCGGCGGCCGGGGCCCGTGCTTCGCCGAAGCGGCTTCGCAGGACAAGCCCGGCCGCCGCCCAGCCGGCATGCTGTTGCCGCACATTGTTCGGCCATACGGTGCGGCACACGATGAGGCAGGAGGTGTTTCCTGTTGATTCGCGCGCCGGTTTCCGGCAAAGTGAACCCCATGCTGATTCATCGTCATGCGATCGCAATCACGGCGGGCTTGGCGCTCGCGGCGGCAATGTGTTCCGGCGCGCCCGCGGCGACCAACCGGGCCCCGCCGAGCGGGCTCGGGATCAAGCGCGCGCAACCGCCCCTGCCGGACGTGCCGATCGCCCGGTACCTCGGGGAAAACCTGCCCCGCTACCGGAAAGCCGTGGACCGGGCCAGGGCCTGGCTCGATCGCCTCGAAGTCGATCCCGTTGCGCTGCGCGCCGCCGGGTTCAAAGGCAAGAAGAAGCTGGTGGAAATCCTCGACGCCTATCTCGGCCTGCTGCGGGCCGACCCTGAAGGCCCGGGACGGGACGCGATGCTGGAACGCATTGCCGGGCTTGCCGAGCCCGCCTGGACCGCCGCCTATCACGACATGGAAACGGCGGACGACACCCAGTTCAAGCAGGACTCCACCTCGTACCTGCGCGCGGCATACCTCCTGGACCGGGCCGGCTTTGACACAGGCTATTACCTGGCTCACATCCTGCGCATACTGCCGCGGCTGAACTCTCACATGGCCCTGCGCGGAACCGACCAGCGCATGGCTTTTCACACATACTATTCGCATTTCAGGCTGCAGGAGCCGTTCCCCCTGGCCGCCGCTTTTCAGTCCGGCCTGATTGCCGCGCGCGCGAGCCCGGAGCAGATCGGGCGCGGCGCCGTGTACCAGTTCACCCACGAAATATTCGTGCCCTACGAGTTTGGGGAAAATCTCGACGCAAAATTCTTCAGCGGCGACGACCTGGCCTATCTCCGGCAGGTGCTTCCCGTTCTTACGCATGACGCCATCGCCCGCAAGGACCCGGACGTGGCGGGCGAGCTGTCGAGCTGCATGCGCTACCTTCTCTTCACGAGCCTGCCCGCCTATCGCGACAGCCTCGAGTATCTGCTCGAAAGCCAGAGGCCGGACGGAACATGGGGCGATTATGAAAGGTTCCGCCCCACCCTGGGCCGGCATGTGGACCAGGTGCTCAGCCTGCACACGGTCCTCGTGGTGCTCGACGCCCTGCACTCGGCCTTTACGGACGCCATTCCGGAGTCCGGCGGCGGCATCGGCCACGATGTCCGCGATTGAGCTCGCGCTGGCGCCGTGCCCGCATGGCCGCGCGGACCGCCTGCCGCTAGTATGTCCCGAGCGCCCTGGCGAGCTTGAGAATCCTGCGGTAATCCTCGAGGCTCACGCTGTCCGGGATCGAGTGGTCCTCCTGGAAAAGGTAGCCGCCGCCCTGCTTCAGGACGGGCAGCAGCCTTCTTATTTCCGCTTCGACCCGGTCAATGTGATCCCAGAGCATGGCGTTCAGCCCGCCGTGCAGGACCAGCCTGTCGCCGTACGCCCTTTTCAGATGAACGGGGTCCATGCCGGCCTTGACCTCCAGCGGGTTGAGCGCGTCCAGGCCCATCTCGACCAGCTCTGGGACAAAGGCGTTGATGTTGCCGCAGGAGTGCAGGTGGGCCGCGATGCCCTTTGCATGAGCCCACTCGATCGCGCGTTTCTGAACTGGCTTCAAAAGGTCGCGGTACATGTCAACGGAGAAAAACGTGCCGTTGCGGTAGCCCATGTCGTCGCACCAGAAGATGGAGTCGAAGGTGTAGCCCCGGTCCCATATCATGTCCAGCAGTTGCAGGCTGCAGTCGAGTTCGGTATTGAAAATATCGGACACCAGCTCCGGGTCGTCCGCCATCCATATGAGGAACTGCTCCGTGCCGACGATCCGCGCGTGCGTGACGTCGAACCCGAACCACAGGTGGCCCTGGATCCACCAGTCATTCCTGCGCCATTCCGGGTAATTCTTCTCAATGTAATCCCAGTCAATCCGGTCCGGGCCCATGACCATCCGCTTCTTGGCCGCCTCCCATGATTTCCGGTCCACGACGGTCCGGGCCATCCAGTGCGGCGTGGAGCTGGCGTGCTTCCAGTTCTTGGCCGTGGTGCCCCAGGAATCATGGAGGATGATGTAGTCCCGGGTCTCCTCGATCACCTTCTCCTCGTACCGGGGACTGATGTCCCCGCCCATGCCGGCCACCCGGTCAAGGCCGAAGTATTCGCAAAAATCGGCGTTCTCCGGCATGCCTTCGCGCCGCCAGCGCTCCAGGGTTGTGCCCCACGGGGAGGCAAGCATCGGGACGCGGTCAGCCTCCTGGTGCTTGAACATCCGCCTGAACCTCTGCCTAGTTGTCAGCTCGCTCATTTGCTTTCCTTTCCGCCGCGCCGCCGGGCGCGCGGCTAAAACCCCGGCGCCGCGCCCGCTCCGGCCGGATAATCTTCCAGGCACGCCGGAAGACGATCGAACTCCAGCTTGATGACCCACCCCGCGAGGCTTTGCTTGTTGATTGGCAGCCGGAAAATGCGAAGGCATCGGTTCGGCGCCGCGGCGTGAAGCCGCGGCAGATCAGCCACGTCCACGCGCGCGGCGCGACCCGTGTTGAGGACGATTGCCCTCCGGGGCAGGTCCGCAATGGGATGCAGGTAGACGGCGTCCGCGATCGGCTGCCGGTGCAGGTGCACGTAAAGGTTGTTGCCGCGCCGCGTCAGGAGCGCGTCGCTTCCGCTCAACAGCCCGCTGGCCGGCGCCGCGTCGAGCAGCGCCTCCTTCACGGCGGCATGCCACGCGCCGATCCGCGAGAGCAGCCGCTTCGCCGCCCCCGGGAACGCGCCGTCCGCCCTGGGCCCGACGTTGAGCAGGAAGTTGCCGCCCTTGGCCAGGATTTTCTGGATCGAGCCGAGCAGGTGAGCTTCGGAATAGTAGTCTTCGTTTCTGCGCCAGCCCCAGCTCTGGAAGCCGAGCGACTGGCAGGCCTCGATCGGCCGGGCAAAAGCCGGCTCGCTGTTCACGAACTCGTCCCAGTCGCGCTCCGGCGTTCCGAAGTCGCCTTCATCCATGCCGCGGTTGTTGATCACGATCCCCGGCTGAAGCCCCCGGATCATTGCGTTCACCGAGGGATCGCGCAGCCCAAGCACGTTTGCGTCCCACCAGAAGCCGTGAATCTTCCCGTACCCTGTGCAAAGCTCGCGAACCTGGCACTTCAAAAACTCCATGTACTTTTCAACGTCCGGCCGGTCGCCGGGCTGGGGCGCGGGAAACTCGTAGGCGCGCCCCGCATGCGGGTAGTTCTGCTGGCTGCCGTCCACGACGGAATAGTAGATGCACAGCGGGATGCCGCGCCGCCGGCAGGCGTCCGCAAGCATTGCCAGGACGTCCCTGCCGTAAGGCGTGCGTGTGACCTTGAAATCCGTCAGCGCCGTGTCCCACATGCAAAAGCCGTCAATGTGCTTGGCGGTGAAGCACACGTAGCGCATGCCCGCGGCTTCCGCAATGTCCAGCCACTCGTCAGGATTGAAACGGGCCGGGTTGAAGCGCCGCGCAAAGGGCGCGTATGCCTTGCGCGTCATCTGCCTGAGGTACATGTGCTGCTCATGCCAGCCGGCAACCGCGTAGATGCCCCAGTGTAAAAAAAGGCCGAACCGCGCCCGCATGAACCAGTCCCGCTCGTCGCCGAACCGGAATAATGCATTCGCCATGTCTTCCCACCGTTCCGCGAACGCGCCCCGTACCCCGCCCGTTGCCCGGGAATCCTTTGCGCGCAATCACTAGGGCCTGGAAGAGCCCTTGCCCGAGATCACCCAGCGGTCATGCTCGCCATGGAAAAGAACCGCGCCGGTCATGGCAACGTAGAACATGATCGGGAAAACGCCGGAATGGTCCTGCAGGAGCATCTTTCCGAACGCCAGCGAGATGAACGTCAGCCCGCTCAGAAGCAGGGCGGCGTTGCGGCAGAGCCCGAGTATCAATGCCGCCCCGAGCAGCGTTTCGACGAACGGCAGGGCATACCCGTACGAGGAAATCATCCAGCCCGGCAGAAACGTCTTTTCAAATGCCGGCACCAGGTATCCGTTCACAAAGCCGCCGAGAGCGTTAAGCTTGCCTATTCCGCTGCACAAAAACATGAGACCCAGTACCCAGCGCGCCAGGGCTATGCCGCCGGCGCGGAAGTCAAAGCGCAAACAGGTTCCTTTCATGGCGCCTCCTTTTCTTTACTATTTATATTCCATGCATCAGCGCCCGGACAAGGCGCGCCTTCTGATCAAGGCCCGGAGAAAGCATCAGACTCATAACATAATGCATGGCGGTTGGCAACAGCCCGCGGAGCCGCAGGCCGCCCACGGCGCCGCAGGACCGTCCGTTGGCCATTGGCAGCACAAAGCCGGGATCCCACGGCCGGTATCCGCGCAGCCGCCCGCCCCGCAAATACCGGGCGATATTGCCGGCGGCGCACGCGCCCTGGGTGCGCGCGAATTGAACGGACATCCGCAGCGGCCGGCCCCGGCGCATGAATGCCGCCGCGTCGCCAATCGCGAAAAGGCCCGGCCTATTCCTTATCTCAAGGCTGCCCTCCACCAGGATACGGTCCTGGGGCCCTTTCTCAAAAGGCAGCGCCCTTGCAAAGGCAGGCGCCTGGACGCCGGCGCACCAGATGACCAGCGCATTGTCAAAGGCCTCGCCACCCCCCAGGAAAACCCGGCCTTCAGCCACGCCGGCCAGCCGGCAGTTCTCCATGACGGTTATTTCAAGCCGCCCGAGGTTGTCGCGGGCATAGCGCCTTATCCAGTCCGGCATAACGCCAAGAATGGACGGCGCGGCTTCGACAATGATGATCCGCAGCGCCCTGCCGGCGCGCGCAAACCGCCGCCGGACGTGTGTTGCCATCTCGATGCCGGTGTACCCGCCGCCCACAATCACGCAGGTTTCAACATGAGCGGCGGATAGCGCCGCCGCAAGGCGCTCGCTGTCCCCGCACGAATTGAACGAATAGGCGGACTTCTGGAGCGAGGCATCCCCGAAATAATTCGGCTCGCTGCCGGCGGCAACCAGGAGCGCGTCGAACGGATAGGCGCTGCGGCGCCCGACGATTGCCCTGCGGCCGAGGTCTATGCCCTCAACCGTATCATGCTGAAACGCGAAGCCGTGACGTTGGGCCAGCCCGCAGAGCCCGGCCGACGCCGCGGCGGGCGGAATGCGGCCGCCGACAATGTCCGGGAGCAGGGGAAGAAAATCAAACGTTTCCTTGCGGTCCAGCAGCGTGACCCGGATTTCGCCGCCCATGCCTGCCAGGCGGCGGGCCGCCGAAAGCCCTCCAAACCCGCCTCCGATGATAACGACGTCTTTCATTGCGCGCCAATCGTCATTGAAGTTCCTCGCGAACAATGATATCGTACCACAATGCCAAGTAAAACTGTAAGTGAAATCAAAAGCCGGATTGAAAAGGCATTTTATCGCTTCACCATGGCCCGCGCGGCCTTCCCCTGGACCTCGCTTCCGCCGCCCTGCCGCGACAGGCTGCGCCGCTATCTCCTGCGCAAAGGCAAGCGCCTGCGCCCCGCGCTCTTTATCCTGGGATACATGGGCCATGCCCCGCGGCCTGCAAAAAGCATTTACGCCGCAGCCGTTGCCCTCGAGCTTCTTCACGCTTTCATTCTCATCCATGACGACCTTATTGACCGCGACTCCCGCCGGCGCGGCGGGCCTGCGCTTCACATGCTGATGAAGCTCCGGCGGAAATCCGGGGCGCCGGCGCGCGTCCGGGGTGAAGATTTGGCCCTGGTGATGGGCGATGCGCTCTACGCGCTGGCCATACGCGCGTTCATCTCGGTCCGCGCGGGTCCTGTCGGAAAACAGCGCGCGCTGGAACAGCTTACGCGCGCAGCCCTGGTCACCGCCGCCGGCGAGCTGGAAGAGCTGCTGTACACTCAAACTCCGCTTGACCGCATGGACCATGCCGCAATATGCCGCATTTACGATCGGAAGACCGCGCACTACAGCTTTGCCATGCCCCTGGCAATGGGCGCCGCCCTTGCGGGCGCGGCGCCGCGGACAATCGCCGCGCTCTCCCGGTTCGGCATGTGCGTGGGACGCGCCTTTCAAATCAAGGATGACCTCGGCGGCGGGCAGGCCGGGCGGAAAACAAATATCGCGCCCGTAATGGCCGACATACGCGAGGGCAGGCGAACTCTCCTGCTCCTTAATGCGTTCCGGCACGGAACGCCCGGCGACCGGAAATTCCTGCGCCGTGTCTACGGGCGCGGGACAAATACGCCCGGCGATCTCCGGCGCGCCGCCGAAATCATGCTCAGGCCCGCCCTGGCGCGGCATGCCGTACTGGAAATGAAGCGCCTTTCCCTGCGGGCTGACCGGCTTCTGCGCGCAATCCCCATCAAGCCGGAAGCCCGGAAAGCGTTGCAGGCGTATAAGGAATCTCTCCTGTAAAGGCCGACGGGCAAGGCGTGAACGTGCGGCGCCTCAGCGTGCAGCCAGCAATACGGCGGCCATCACAAGGCTCACGGCCAGGTGCAGAATGATGGTCATGGCATTCGCCGGCGCCAGCGCTTGCGGCTTGTCGTGGCAGCGCGCGACGCGCGGCAGGATCCAGAACGCCATCAGCAGCGGAACGAGCGCCAGGAGCATGCCCGGCGGCGCCTTTCCAGCGGCTGTCACAAGCAGAATCGGAAGCGGCCAGAGCGCCATCATCGCCATGTATGCCCGGGCCGCGCGGCGCGTTCCCAGGCGAACCACCCATGTGCGCTTGCCAACCGCGCCGTCCGCACGGCAGTCCTGGAATTCGTTGATGAACACTACCATCAGGATAAGCGCGGCCGGGGAAAGGGAAATGACAAGAAAATCGGAGGAAAACCGGCCGGTCTGCACAAAATAGGCGCCCATGGCAGGCAGGCATCCAAACAGGATGGCAATCGCCGGCTCGCCCAGCCCGCGGGCCCCCAGCTTGACGGGCGGCGCCGAATAAAAAAAGCCGCCGGCCAGGCCCGCCGCGCCCAGCCAGAGAACTGGCCAGCCAGCGAGCCGGAACAGCCACGCTCCGGCCAGGCCGCCGATCGCAAAGCAGGCCACCGACAAGCCGAGCACCTCGCGCGGCGTAAGAAGCCGGTTCTGGATCATGCGACTGCCGCCGGTGAACGGGCGGACATAGTCGCGGTTGGCCGCATCGTTGCCGCTGGCGTGGTCGAAATAATCGTTTGCCACGTTGGCGCCCGCGTGAAGGGCAACTACGCCAAGCAGCGTCAGCGCGAAAAGGGGCCAGCTCCAGAGCCCGGTGTGATAGCGCGCCATCGCGCAGCCCAGCAGCACCGGCATGATTGACGCGGTGAAAAATGGCGCCCTGAGCTCCCGGAGCAGGAGTAGTATTTTCACTTGTGAATGCCCGACGATGCGATTTTCCGCACAGGACGTTTCCAGGCGCGGCGCCCGTTTCCCCGCAGGCGTTACGCCCCGGCCTCCGCCAGGGCTATCCTGCCTCTTCCGGCATGTCGAAATCAATGCCCAGTTCGGCAAGGCGCTGCGCGTGCGCGGAGAGCCGCCGGACGAAGCCGCTGTAATTGCGGAGCCCGGCCGGGGACCAAACCACTTCCGAGACGGCGCAGGCCCGCGGATAGACCAGCCGCTCGATCTCCTTCTCGGTCGGATGATTGTCGGTCCACATCTGGGCCTGTGCGCCAAGAATGCGGCTGGCCTGCCCGGGGTTGAGCCCCGGCGGTACGGGCTCGAAGCTGTAAACCTTTTCAAGCGGAGTCACGGTTTCGGGATAATCGAAGTACAGGTGGCGCGTCGTGGCCATGACCACATCGTGGCCGGCATTTGCGGCGATCGCCGCCGACTGCTTGTCCGCGCGCCAGGCCATGACCGCGGCGTTGGGCGCAATGCCGCCTTCCAAAATCTCGTCCCAGCCTATCAGGCGCCGGCCCCGGGAGTTCAGGAACGCCTCAATCCGTCTGACGAAATAGCTTTGCAGTTCATCCTCGTTCCGCAGGTTCTCAGCCTTCATCTTCGCCTGGCAAACCGGGCACTTCTTCCAGTGATCCTTTGGGCACTCGTCGCCGCCGATGTGAATGAACCGGGAGGGAAACAGATCGAGCGCCTGGGATAAAACCTCCTGCAAAAAGCCGTACGTCGCTTCGCTGCCGGCGCAGTACTCCCAGCGGTCCCATTCCCAGGTCTTGTGCGGCACGGGACAGTCGAACTGGGGATAGGCGATCAGGGCAGGCGTGGAATGGCCGGGCATGTCGATTTCAGGAACAATTGTGATATGGCGCTCGGCCGCGTAACGGACAACCTCGCGCGCCTCGGCCTGGGTGTAACGGCCGGGCTTCACTCCTCGTTTCGGCTCCCCTCTCATACGGGTGCCGAGCGTTGCCGGGTCCTGCAGCTTCGGGTAGTTCCTGATTTCGAGGGGAAAAGTCCCAAGGTCCGTTATGTGCCAGTGCAGGACGTTGAACTTGTGCAGGGCCATCAGGTCAATGAAACGCAGTATGAACGGCACATGCTGGAAGTCATGGCCGGTGTCTAGCATCAGGCCGCGCCATGCGAACCGGGGCCAATCCCTGATCGCCAGGCATGGAATTGGCCACTCCCCGCCATTCACGGGTTTGGCGGAGAATATCCGCGCCGGCAGGAGCTGGAGCAGCGTCTGAATGCCGTAAAAAAGCCCGGCCTGCGTCGGCGCGGTTATGAAAACCCTGTCCGGTTCGATATCAAGACTGTAGCCTTCCGGGCCGAGATCCGGCATGTCCTTGTCCTGAACAAGTGCGATAACTTTGCCATCGCGGCCGGCCAATGGGACAATCGCCGGATTGAACCCGGTAGCGGGTCTTAGAAAGCCGGCCAGTTGTACAGCCGAGCGCTCGCTGGCCTCATCGGCGGCCAACACGGTTTCCTGGGTGAGGACAAAACAACCTTTTCCGCGCTTGACCGACACGGGCATGGGCACCAGCGCCGGTTCCTTCGACGCATCCGATAGACCCTGTATTCTCTTTTTCACCCGACACACTCCTTCTTATTATCGCTCTGGCAAAACATCCGGCTTGCGGTAAAGCGCGCCGCACAGCGGCGCGGCTACACTGCCGGGGCGGCCGGGACGGCCGCGCTCCCAGGTGGCTGCGCCGGCGCGCCGCACAGCGGCGCGGCTACAGGCTATGGTTT
>JAAZAB010000460.1 GCA_012514555.1 Lentisphaerota bacterium | reverse complement strand
TGCGTTTGAATTACCATGCGCGAAAAAGTACGGGTGAGCTGTTGTAAAAGAAGTTCATTTTTCAAACCACGAGGGATTGGCCATAGTGCGGCATCTGCTGTGTTGCAGCGGGTTCGGAGTATGTCAACACGCCTTCACCCGCTGCACCTTGCATCTGCCGCACTCTGACCAATCGCAAAATCCGGATCCAATATTCATCGGACTCCTTGGACATTGGATATTCCTTGTTGGATATTGGATATTCGATTGCTCTTTCTAGGCTAAATCGCTTTCGAGTTCTCTCGTTGTTGTCGTCGCAACCCGTCGCTTGAAGGTCAGGCTTGTAACTTGCGCTAAAGCGCCTCCCTGGCCGCTGAGGGTAGCGCGTCAGCGCGTGTCCCGGGACGGATGTTTCCGCGCGGCCTGCCTGCCGGAGCGCTCGTGATGCATCCTTGCGATCCGGAAAAAGTTGGCCAGTATCGCTTTTCCGTCATGGGCGACAGTGTCATCCACCTCGGGATGGAACTGAGTGCCATAGATTGGCCTTGTGCGGTGGCGAAACGCCTGGACCCTGCAGGCGCTGGAACTGGCAAGGAGGACCAGGTCCGGCGGAAGCCGCTTCACCTCCCAACTATGATTCTCAATGACTCGCAGCTTCCGCCCCAACCCTTTGAACAAAGGGTCGGCCTTGAGGACACGGACGGTGCACAAGCCGGTTTCCTTGAATAGGCCCGGGCTGTATGCGGGCTTGGGGTCGGGTTCGTATGACGCAAGCTTACGAATTGGAGCGATCTTGCCGTGAAATAGGGTCGCGATGATCTGATGCCCTGCGCAGAAGCCAATCTGCGGCACATCGGTCTTCACGACCATATTCCCGTACGCGCCTTTGGAAGAGGCGCTTTTATCCGATCCGCTATGGCAGATGGCCCAGGGGTTAATCTGCTCCACGGTCCGGAGATTGGCTTGGGAGCAGTGCAGGACAACACATACGTCGCCCGCGATAGTCTCCAAGGTGTTCCGGGTTTTGCAGTAGCCGAAGTTCTTCTTATAGTTGTCGAGTGTTGCCGTAACAATGTAGAGTATCATTAGTCGTCTCCTTCTGCCTGGCGCCTACAAATATAAGCACTTTAGCAACATCCAAAGTTACGAACTCCTCGTCCCGGCCTACCAGGGATCACGCTCCGCTTTGCCGGCTGCGCAGGAGCGCCAGAATGCCGGCGGCAAGCGCAGCTGCCCAGGCAATAAGCGCGGAAAGCTGGACTTATTGCGCGAGGTTGGCCGGGCGGTAGTCGAAGCTGACTTCATGCAGGCCGGGCTCGATGAAAACGCCCTGGAACAGGAAGTCCACGCGGCGCAGCTTCTGCCGCCTGCCGTCGACCCGCACCGTCCAGTTCGGGGTGAATCGTTCCGAGAAGCGCAGGATGCATGGCTTTTCGCAGGAGGCGGACACGACGGCATGGCCGGACTCAAGCTCTTTCACGGCTACCGCAATTTCGGCGCCCTCATCCCCGGCGGCCTGCGGCAGGCCTTCGGCCGTGTCGGGCGAAACCAGGATGGTTTCGAACGGGCTGATTTCAGGGTCGGCCAGCGTCTTGAGCGCGTCATTGTCGGGCATGATGCGCCAATTCTTTACGAGCATGAATCGCGGCGCGGCCAGCTTGAACCCGAGCACGCAGTGCGCGCCGGGCTGTTCGGCGGTGCCCGGTGCTGTTTGGATTGTCATGTCAGGCTTTTGGACCGCGTTGTAGCTGTGAAGCAATTCGAATGCGGACCGGGCGCCGGGGTCTTTCTGAATATTGTCCCATACTCCGGACGGAGCCATGATGGTTGACACCGCGCAAAGCTGCCATTTCCGTATCGGCTGGGCATTGAGGGCCGTCAGAAAAAGCCGGTAGTCTTCAGGCATGCGCGGCATCTGCGGGATTTCCGTGCACCGAATTTGATGGAACGGGAATTGGAACGTGAGCCAGGTGTTGTAAAAGCCCTCCCTTGTCATCATGGTTGTGCGGTTTTCCCGGTTGGCGGCCTGCACAGTCTTGAGCGGCTCGTTCATCGCGAAGAAGCTCATCGGGGACGGCTTGACGTAGTGGCGGGACAGCCATGCGGCGTCGGCGGCCACCACCAGGGCCAGCGCCCATGCAAGCGCCGCCGGCCGGCCGCGGGATGTTCCGCGGATGGCGTGGATGAAGCCGGCGGCGACAAAGGCAAGCCCCGCCGCGTGCGCCAGCGCCAGGAAGCGGTTCCGGACGATGATTTCGGAATACGGGCCCCAGCCTTCGGCGGCAAACTCCTGGACTGATCCGCCCCACACGGCCATAACGCCAAGCATCCATAGCGCAAGGAGCCCGCCCAGGCCGAGCAATACCCACGTGAACTTCCTGATCCACGCGAACGGCTCGGACTTTTCCTTCTTTACGGCGACGCCAAAGGTCAGCAGCGCGTCCATTCCATGCGCGGCCAGGATGCCCAGGCCGAATTGGAAAATTTGGAGGAATTTGTTCGGATTGCGAATCGATGAAAAGAGCGGCAGCTTGAATAGCAGGAAGTACATCGGGAAATACTTGCCGAGCGCAAGCAGGAAGCAGGCGCCGGCCAGGATTGACCAGAACCGAAGGTCCGTTTTGACTCCCGGCGGGAATTCACGGCGCCGCCATGCGGCAACTGCGCCCATGACGGCAAGTATCAGGGGGATCAGGCCGAGATACTGGTTTTCCAGCTTGAAGTTGCGCATTCCCTGCTCCGCGGCGCCGCCCATGCGGCCCCAATAGGGCCCGGCAGGCTCCCCTGAGCGCCAGCCCATGTAGCCGGGCGCGATGAAGTCTATGGTTTCCTCCGGGGGCCAGCTCCACTGCGTGGCGAACGCCCATTTTTGCGCCGCATCCTGCTGTTCGATGGAGGCGCCCTTGATATTGTCGAGGTAGGCCGTGTAGGCGCTGATGCCGAACGGAATGGCCGCCGCCGCAACAAGCGGCGCCAGGAGCCGGAGCCAGGCCCGCGCTCCGCGCGCGCCCTCCCGCCACAGGGCGCGCAGCGAGTAGAGCCCTATGGCCGCGGCGAAGAGCAGCGCAACGTCCGGCTGCTCCGGGAACATGAACCCGAGCGCCGCGCCGGCCAGGGCCAGGAGCAGGCTGCTGTTGCGCCTCGCGCCGCGTTCGAGCAGCCACAGGCTCAGCGAGGCGAACATCAGCACAGTGAATTTGCCCTGGTGTCCGGCATAGAGCAGCGTGAAATTGCTGCCGAGAAACAGCGCCGTCATTACGCCGATGGCCGCGGACGGCCAGCGGCATCCGCGCTCGCGCAGAAAAAGCGCCAGAAACACGGCCGCCGAAAAAAGGTACAGGGGATAGAGAAGGTTCGCCCACAACTGCGCGGACATGATCAGCAGGAACGGGACGAACATCGAGGACATCGTGTTTTGAGGCACGCCTGCCAGGACGGTGTCATTCCATCCGCCCAGCAGCGACCGGGGCAGGAACGATTTTGCGAGCTGTATCTGCCCCGCGTTGGCGTCAGTGTTGAACAGAACCGAGTCGCCCGCAAAGAGTTTTCCGAACAGGACCAGGATCAATCCGGCAAGGCCGGCCAGGAAAAGAAACTTTTCGCCAGGTGCTGGCGACGATGAACGGTCGGCGGAATTGTCGGTTGCCATTCGGCGGCCTCCGTGTTTCGGATCGAAGCAGGCTGTCCTGTAAAGATTAGGATAGGTTGGCTTGATCCCGCAAAATCCGGGTTGATTTTCCGCGATCGAAGACATGGTTCTTATACCCGCAAGGGGTGTGCGGGTCAAGCCCCGGCTTTCCTTGCGCATGCGGCCGCCGCACAACGCGCAACGCCATATTTTTGGGCAGGGTTACGGACGGACTATCCGGGCAAACGTTCATTATTTGGGGCATTGAACCTATATGGAGCAATTCAACTGCTCCGCGGCTGTCTTCGTTCGCTGCAAGATGTTTGTGTGCAACTTGTTGCGATGGCCAATCAACTCTGCTGATGCTGCACTGAATAGGTGAAAGACATCAAGAGAATATCCAATAACCAACAAGGAATATCCAATGTCCAAGGAATCCGATGAATATTGGGAGTTTCTTGTTGGATATTCGATTGCTCTTTCTATGTTAATCTCGCCTCCCGCTGATGCTTTTGGGTTGCTCCCATCCAAATCGCAATCGGGATCGGTGTCGGTATCGCCATCGGGATCGCTATCGTTCCTGTCGCTTTCTTTTTCTTTCGATCCCGATCCCGATAGCGATTTCGATAGCGATGCCCCATCCAGTATCCGAAGCCAAGGAACGAGAATTCGAAAACAGAAGATGGA
>JAAZAB010000459.1 GCA_012514555.1 Lentisphaerota bacterium | reverse complement strand
CTTTTTGCATATCGGGCACCGGTGCTTGCCCTCGGAGATGCGCCCCAGCGCAACCTGGCACTTGCCGCACTGATACCACTGATTGTGCTGGCCGCCGCGCGGCGGAAAATCGATCGGCCTTGATTCCGCCGCGCCGCCGCGCCGGACAAGCTCGGCCAGGACTTCGCGTTCCGGGCCCGAGCTTTTCCAGGCTGCGCGCAGGCGCGCAAGCTCGTTCGACGTTACGGCAATCAGGGGATGGGCCGGCTTGTCCGGAAGGGTAATGGCCGGTGGCGCCCAGTTCGTGGGCGCCGGTCCGGCGGCGAAGCCGGGAACGGCTGCGAGCAGGCCGAACGCCAGGACGGCGAACAGTAAATCCGCCGCGGCGGAACTTACGGCTGTGCCGCGCCCCGGCATCACGGGAAGAGGCCCTTGAGCAGCTCGATTGATGTGCGCGTCACGGTCTCCAGGGCATCGGGCTCGAATTTTGAGCCGTTGCTGGTCCTGGTTTCGTAGCCGCCGCGCGTGAAGGCGTCGCTGGTGGGCAGGTAGCCGGCGTAGCCGTGGCAGAAATGCGCGACCCACGTGAAGGGCGCCGGGGATTCGCGCTTGATCCGCAGCTGGGCTTCCACGAACGGCTCGCCCATGAGCGTGACAAGCGCCGCGTCGCCGAGGCGAACGGCAGCGATTTCATAGTCGCACAGCGGGTCCCTGTCCTGCGTATCCTTCAGGTCGATCCGCATTACCGCGTAAACCCAGTCCCAGTTTACGCTGGTGCGCGCCGCGTCGTTCCATTCCGGCTCGGGATGCCGCCGGAGGTATTCCCGGGCTTCTTCGACTTCGCTGTCGGCCAGGCGCCGCAGCGGAAGGCGGAGCACGCGCCGCGCGAAGCGGAGCTCGCCTGAATCGTGGCGCGTCATGCGGCCGAGCGCCGCCGCGGCGGTCTCTTGCAGGCGCCCGGCCATCAGGCGGTGGTCGTGGACCTGCCTTGGATCGAGGTGGTTGGCGTGGTGGATATTCCCGCAGCATCCGTTTATCACCAGCGCCTCGCACCCCTTGCCCTGGGCCCGGCGCGCGAGCTCCGCCCATGCGCCGGGCCAGTCGCCTATGACGAAACGTTCCGGATATCCGTGGCAGGGATGGCAGGTGTGGTGCAGCAGGATTGCGACCGGCGAATCGTCGCCAGCGACCAGGCGCATGACGCCGACTTCCGGGTCGGCCGGGCCTTCGGCATGCAGTATGTCGGGGCTGCATGTCGGCGGGTGGCAGCGGCCTGAGCCGTCGCGCATCACGAATCGGCGGTTGAACGCGACGCGGCCGTCGATTCCGCGCCCGGTTTCGACGCGGACACTCCGGAGCGCCGCCAGGGCGTTGCCGATCGCGTTCAGGATGGCGCTCGCGGCCGGCTCGTTGTAGCGCTCGTCCCCGCCGCGCAGCCACGGGTATTCGGCCGGCATGAGGGCGCAGGACTCTTTCACGAAGCAGTGCCCGATGGTCGGCGAGGCGTGGTTCTGGACGACGTGCAGGATCACGCGCGCGGGATCCAGGCCGAAACGCCTCGCCGCGCGCGCCCTGATCTCGCTTGCCCATTCCGTGGAAATGCCAAGCAGATCGAGCGAAACCAGGCATAGGCGCGTATCGCCGCTTTCGAGCGCGAGCGCGCCCGCATACAGCCGCTCGCGTATTTCCTCGGTGGGGCGGACCCGGCCGATGTCGCCCGCGAGCTGGATGCCCATGGCGGGCGTGATGTCGGCCCGGGCCGAGCCCGCGCGAAGCGTTGAGGAAGACATCCGGAGCCTCCTTGGGTTTGCCGCGTTGAGAGACGCCGGGCAATGTATAGCCAAATGCGGCCCTGAAAGCAAGCCGCGGGCGGGCGCTTCATCCTGTCCGCGGGCGGCCAGTGCGGACGGGACACGCCCGACGGGAACCTGTCGCCATGATCGAGACGGCAAGGACATCGGCAGGTATTGAGTGCCTGGATTTTTTCCTGTCAAGCCGGGGCAAACCCGGCTAGACTCTCCCCATTTCAACGAAGGAGGAAAACCGTGTCAACAAGGCGGAAAACCAGGGATTTGGGGAACGGGTTCCGGGATCACGGGGTGGGCTGCACGCTTGCCGGAACGCGCGGCATCGTGGCGACAAAGGACGGCGCCGGCCGCGACGTGGCGCTTGCGTGGCTGTCCGATTGCCGCGCCTGCTTCGGACTGCTCATGATTGACGCGGAGACCGGGAAGTCCGAGACCTTCCCGGTCCCGGTCCCGCCCGGCGACAGCCCGTTTGCTTCCGTGCTGTCGTCCGGGAACAAGTTCTATTCGCACTTCAACAGCGTGTTCCTGGAGTTTGACCCGGTTAAACGCGCCTTTACCCATGTTTTCAAGACAATGCCCCGGGTGGGGATGGGCATGACCGAAGACGACGCTGGCCGGATCTGGGCGGTCACCTATCCTGACAGCGGTGTCCTGATGTTCGACCCGCGCAGCGGCGAGTTTCGAGACTACGGCTCGGTGCACAGCGAGAACTGGCGGCAGTATTCGCGAACCGTTGCAGCGGACGACGCGGGCTGGCTCTACTTCGCGCTTGGCAACACGTTCAGCCAGTTGCTTGCGCTTCACCCGGACAGCAAGACGGCTGTTCCGCTGCTGCCCGAGTCGGAGCGCGTGCCGGGCGTGAGCTCCTACATCTACCGCGACATGGACGGCAGGGTTTACGGCCTGCTCAACCAGAACGGGAGCTGGGACGGGCCGTGGTACGAGCTGCATGGCGGCAGGGCCGTCAAGCTGGACAAGAAGCCGCCGAACAACCCCAAGCCGATCATATGCGGGCTGCAGTGCCTGTTCCACAAGGACTTCCCATCCGGAAAGAAAATCAAGAATCTCGACATGACGGAGCGCAAGCTGACGATCGCGGATCCGGGCGCGGGTACGGAAAAGGTTGTTTCCTTCAGCTATGAGAGCGAAGGGTCCCACCTGATGGCCGTTGCCGCGGCGCCGGACGGCACGATTTCCGGGGGCGCGGCATGGTGGGTGAGCTACGATCCGAAGGCCGACGCGTGGACGCACGGGCAGTCGCCCGGCCAGGCCAATTCGCTCGATTCCCAGGGCGGCCTCTTCTATATCGGCACTTACACTCACGGAAAGCTGCACGAGTGGAACCCTGCGCTGCCGTGGACGGGCTCGAAGCCCAAGGATGAGCCGGGAGCCAATCCCCGGCTCCTGACGGTTTGCGATCCGATCGTGTACCGGCCGCACTGCCTGCTCGCGCATCCCGACGGCAGAACCGTGGTGATGGGCGGCACACCGGCCTATGGCTATACGGGCGGCGGCCTGCTGTTCTGGGACCGGAAGACGGAAATCCGGGTGCTGCTGGAGCACACCGATTTGTTGGCGGATCACTGCGCAATGTCGCTGGTGGCGCTGCCGGGCGGCAAGCTGCTGGTCGGCAGCGGAACACGGGCCGGCACGGGCGGCGAGATTCGCGCGAAAGAGGCGGAACTGTACGTTCTTGACATGGCCTCGAAAAAAATCGAGTGGCGCGCCGCTTCAATTCCGGGCGCGCAGGAATACTCGGAAATGCGCCTTGGCCCGGACGGGCTGGTGTATGGAATCGCGGATTTCCGCGTGTACGAGCCGAGCCTGATGGACGAGGAGAAGCTGTTCTTCGTGTTCGATCCGGCGCGCCGTGAAATCATCCACCGGGAGGACACGGCGGCGGAGTTCGGAACCATGCACCTGCAGCAGGGCCAGCGCAAGATCGTGATTTCGCCGCGGGGCCGCGTGTTCCTTATCTTCCGCAAGGGCATTGCCTGCGCCGACCCGGCCACGCACAAGCTCTCGTGGCTGGCGCGCTCGCCCGTCTCGGCCGACGCGGGCGGCGACTGGCTGGACGGGCGCATCTATTTCGCCGGCGGCTCACACCTCTACAGCTTCCAGGTGGAATAGGCGTGAAGTCACGAGCGAGGGCCGGATACGCGGCCTCCGGGCCGCGCCGGACACGGGAGGAATTCATGCGCGCCGCCTCCGCCAATTAGGCGGATCGCGGGCAGGGCTGACGGCCGCCCCGCCAGGCATAGTCTGTCCTTGAACCTTGTTTTCATTGAATTGATCTGGGGAAAAGCCCATACCGGAGCCATTATGAAAAACCAGCCGGAAATGATCGATGCCAACGGCCAGTTCGGTCGCAACGTGAACAGCGAGCCCTTGTATCCCAAGGCCGGCGATTACCTCAGGCACCTGTCGCGCCTCGGCGTGCGGCGCGGCATTGCCTGGCACGCGGCGGCCGTGTCTCATCACGCCCTGTCGGCGAACCGCTCGATGCTCGCGGAAATCCTGAAAACGCCGGGCGCGCGCGCGCGGCTGATCCCGGCGCTGACGGTGTCGCCCCCAATGCTGTACGAGCGCGGCGGGGTTTCGGATTTGCGCTCAATGATGACGGGCCATCCGACGCGCGCACTGCATTTCAAGCAGAACTTCGGGCACACCCTGCGCCAGCTCGAACCGCTGCTGGCCAGGCTGGCGGACCTGCGGCCCGTGCTTTTCATGCAGAGCGGGGATTTCAGGCCCGAAGAACTGCTTGACGTCGCCGCGAGCCGGCCGGAAACGCATTTCGTGATCAGGGGGATCATGTGGGGGGGAATGGCGCAGGGCTTCGACTACCTGCGCCGCCGGGCAAACGTGATTCTGGACAGCTCATGGCTGCACACCTGGAATGCCCTGGAGCTGATCGTCCGCGAGTTCGGGGCCGACCGTGTCGTGTTCGGCCTGGGCGGGCCCGCGCACAACGGCGCCGCAATAGGGGCGCTGATGCAGGCGCAGATTCCGGACGGGGCGCGCGCCGCAATCGCGGGCGGAACCCTGGAGCGCCTGCTCGGGCTCGCGCCGGTTCGGCGCGCCGCGCCGATGCGCGACCGCTGCGGTATGTTCTGGAAGCGTCTGCTCGCGGGCAGGGCGCTGGGCGCGGAAGTGGTGGACGCGCACTTCCACCTTGGCGGGAGCGGCGGATACCTGCTTGAAACCAACGACCTCGGCGAGCAGATCGAGGCGTCCGCTGCCATGGCCCGCCGGCTCGGGATCGGCCTTGTGATTGCCTCCGGCATGGAGGCCTTGCTCAGCGAGGACCCGCTCGGCGGCAACCGCCTTCTGGCAAAGGCGCTGCTGCCGCATCGCGGCCGGTTCGCGGCGTACTTCGGATATAACCCGCGCTTCGGCAACGTCCTCGCGCCGGCCTTGGAGCGGATGATGCCCGGCTTTGCCGGGTTCAAGACGCTGTGCGGCTACTGGGGCGTGAGACTCGACGACAAGCGCTTTGCGCCGATGTGGGAATACGCAGAACGGCGCCGGCTGCCGATCCTGAACCACACCTGGGACGGCGGCGGCGACTCGCCCCGCATTCTCAGGGACGTTGTCAGGAAATATCCCAATGCGACGTTCCTGATCGGCCACTCCGGCGGCGGGGACGCGGGCAGGGCCGAGGCCGTGGAACTTGCCCGGGAAAACCCGAACGTGATGCTGGAATGGTGCGGCAGCTTCTGTTCGAACGTGCCGTGGGAGAAGACGCTCAAGCAGGTTGGCGCCTCCAGGGTGGTGTACGGCAGCGATGCCTATCCGCACGGCGTCGGCTGGGAACTCGGGCGGCTGCTTTCGCTGAATGTGCCGGATTCCCAGATCAAGCCGATCCTTGGCGCTAACATGCGCCGCATCCTCGCGCGCCGCAGAATGGGGTGACAGCGCGGGAACATGGGCGTATTCCTTTTCTCTCCCGCCGGCGCCGCTTTCACCGCGCACCTTGCGGCGGCCGATCGCGCGCGGCAACCGCCCAAAACCGTTTTTCAACCCACATTTTGCCTTTGAGCAGACCGATAGAGTTTTCACCCTGTAATCATTTG
>JAAZAB010000458.1 GCA_012514555.1 Lentisphaerota bacterium | reverse complement strand
AGGTGTGAATGCGGCCCTGGGCTTCCGTCACGGGCACGCGCTGGACCCGGTGCGTTCCAGCCTCGAATTGCAGGGAACGGTAGACGTTTTCGCCCTCGACGGACAGGATGACCTCCTTGTAGCCCCCAACTTCGGAAGGCTTTGCGTCGAGCACCCGCGCTTTCCAGCCCCGGTTTTCGGCGTAGCGCGTGTACATGCGGCAGAGGTCCCCGGCAAAGAGAGCAGCCTCGTCGCCGCCGGTGCCCGCTCGTATTTCCACGATGGTGTTGCGGCTGTCGTTGGGATCGGGCGGCAGCATGGCGAGCATGGCATCCTTGTTGGCGGCCGGCGCGCGCGCCTCGAGCTCCTTCAGCTCCGCGGCGGCCATTGCCCGCAGTTCGCCGTCTGCCGAGGCGTCCGCGGCCAGGGCTCGCGCCTCCTCGATTTCGCGGAGCATCCTGGCGTATATCTCCGCCTTTTCGATGATGCGCTTCAAGCGCACATGCTCGCGAACCGCATCCCGAAATGCCGGCTTCTGTGCGCCGCCTGAAGCCAGACCCGTCATGCCGGCCTCGATCTCGCCGAGGCGCTTCCGCATGCGTTCGATGAAGGGAGCGTCAATCACGTCTGGCCCGCAAAAGCAAATTGCACCTGGACCCGGAATTCAGCCCGGATTTTGCGATTGATCAGAGTGCGGCAGATGCAAGGCGGAGCGGGTGAAGGTGTATTGACATACTCCGAACCCGCTACAACAAAGCAGATGCCGCACTATGGCCAATCCCTCGTGGTTTGAAAAATGAATTTCTTTTACCCGCACTTTTTCGCGCATGGTAATTCAAACGCAATGCAGTTGTAAAAGCCTGATGGTTTACCAGTTATAAGTGTCGTTCATTTTTCAAACGCAAAATCCGGGTTCAGACATCCTTGCGCCCAGCGCCGGGAACGGGAAAGCCGACCCGGGGCCGGGCTGCCGTCCGCCCGGGCATCGGGCATGTCCCAGCCCGCGCATGGCGGGGGCGGCGGACAAAGCAAATCCCGCGCGGACACAATAAGAGCCGGGCATGAAGCTTGCTTCACGCGCGGCTCCCGTCGTTTCCGCGGCTATTTGCCCCGGCCGTAGCGCCTGTTGAACTGTTCCACGCGGCCTGCGGCGTCAATGTTCTTGGCCGTTCCGGTAAAAAACGGATGACATGCCGAGCACGAGTTGATCTTCATGTCTTTCGCGGTCGAGCGAGTCTTGATAACGTTGCCGCAAATGCAAGTGATCGTCGCATCCTCATACTTGGGATGTATCTTTTCTTTCATCGCACCCTCCAGACCTTTCTTCCCCTGAAAAGCAAGGTATACTACAGCAGGACAGGCGCGCTTTCAACTGTTTTTTTCAGGTTTCGCGGGGCGCGAACACCGCCAGCGCCTCGCAATGGCCCGTCTGCGGGAACATGTCGAAAGGCGTCGCCGCCTCCAGGCGGTAGCCGGCCTTCGCCAGGAGCGCGGCGTCGCGGGCCAGAACGGGCGGGACACAGGAGAGATACATTATGCGCGCGGGCCGGAACGAGCAAACGCTTTGCAGGACCCGGGATGAACAGCCGGATCGCGGGGGATCCAGAAAAACCGCGGTTTCCTGCGCCCGGCAGTGCGGCCACAGGTCGTCGAGCGCGCGCTCGGCCGGGGCGCCGAGGAAGTCTGCGTTCCGGATTCCGTGCTCCGCGGCCGTTTGGCGGGCCGCGCGGACGGCATCCGGGGCGGACTCGACACCAAAGCACTTCTTCGCGCGTCCGGCCAGCGCCAGGGCGAAAAGCCCCACCCCGCAATAGGCGTCCACGAACAGGGCGGCCCCGGAGGCCGCAAACGCGTCCGCCACGCTTTTGACCACGAGTTCAGCCACGTCCGGGTTGACCTGGAAGAATGCGCCCGCCGGCACGCGGAACCGGATGCCCGCCACGGGCTCGAACAAATCATCGGGCATCTCACCCTGCTCCGCGCGCCCGTGGCTCGAACGGACCTGGCGGCCGGCGGAGCGCGACAGGGTCCGGAAGTGCTGGACAACCCCGGCGCGGTTGCACCTTATGCAAAGGGTTTGAGCCGCCTCCAGGTTGAGCCCCGCAAGATCGGAAAAGCGCAGGTTGATTTCCGGGCGGGCGATTGCGCAGGACTCGATTTCCACGCGGATCGCGCTCGCCTCCTCCCGGTAGCCGGGCTTGCCCGGGCCGTGAAGCTCGATCCGGGTCCGGTAACCGTAATCCGCGGGCGACGGCACGGCATCCGGGACCGGCGGATTTTCAATGCCGCCGATGCGGCGGAGCGCCTCCGCCAGCTGGCTGCGCTTGATGGCGCGCTGCCGCCCGATGGCGATGTGCTGGTATTGACAGCCCCCGCACTTCCCGAACCACGGGCACCGCGGAGCAACGCGGTCCGGCGAGGCCGAGAGCACCTCCTCGAGCCCGGCCCGCGCGAAGCGGGGCAAAACCTCCCGGACACGGGCCCGCACCCGCTCGCCGCCGATGGTGAACGGAACGAACACGGCCATGCCTCCGCAGCGCCCGACCCCCGCGCCGCCGTAGGCCACGTCGTTGATTTCCAGCTCTATGACGCTCCCGGCATTCACGGCGCAACGCCCTCGCCGCCGCGCATCGCGCGGCAGCGGGTTTTCGCCGCTTCCACCGTGTTGTACAGGAGCATGGCGATCGTCATCGGTCCCACCCCGCCCGGCACGGGCGTGATCATGGACGCCTTTTCACTGACGCGCTGGAAATCCACGTCGCCCACAAGCCGGAACCCGGACTTCTTCGTGGCATCCTCCACCCGGTTCACGCCGACGTCAATGACCACCGCGCCTTCCCGGATCATGTCGGCCGTCAGGGTGTTCGGCCTTCCGGCCGCCGCTACAACCACGTCGGCCTGGCGCGTGAACCCGGCCAGGTCGCGCGTTCCGGTGTGGCAGACCGTGACCGTGGCGTTCGCAAGCTCGCTCTTCTGGATCAGCATGTTGGCCAGAGGCTTGCCCACTATGTTGCTCCGGCCGATCACCACCACGTGCAAGCCTGAAAGCCTGACGCCGCTGCGCCTGAGCAATTGCAGGACGCCGTGTGGCGTGCAGGGCAGAAAGGCTTTCTGGCCCAGCATCATCCTGCCCGCATTGATTGGGTGAAACCCGTCCACGTCCTTGTCCGGATCAATTGCCAGCAGGACTTCGGCCTCGTTCAGTCCCCGCGGCAGCGGCAGCTGCACGAGAATGCCGTGAACCCTGTCGTCGCCGTTGAGTTTCCGGACCAGGCCCATCAACTCCTCCTGCGTGGCGGACGCGGGCAGCCGGTTGTCGAAGGAATGTATGCCGACCTCCGCGCATGCCTTTTCCTTGCCCGCAACGTAGGAGCGCGAGGCCGGGTCGTCCCCGACGAGCACCACGGCCAGCCCGGGAGTAACGCCCTGTGCCTTGAGCGCGCGCACGGACTCCTTCAATTCCCCCCGAATCTCCTCCGCAATACGCCTGCCGTCTATTATTGCCGCCGCCATTGATTCCCTCCTTGCCGCCTCAAAACAGCCCGCGAACCCGGCCGGTTTTGACATCCACATCTATCCTCCGGAACGCGGGATCCGAGGCCGTGCCCGGCATGAGCTTGATTTCGCCAGCCACGGGCACGACAAAGCCCGCCCCGCGGTACACCAGGATATCGCGCACCCTGAGGTCCCAGTCGCGCGGCCGGCCCTTGACGGCGGGATCGTCGGAAAGGCTGAGGTGCGTCTTGACCATGCATGTGCCCAGCGCGGCTGTTTCGGGTTCGGCTTCGAACGCCTTAACCTTCTCCAGGGCCGCGTCGGAATAGACCACCCCGCGCGCGCCGTAGATCTCGCGGGCTATCCTGTCGATCCTCTGCCGCAGGGGCATGTCGAGTTCGTACAGGTATCGGAACGCGCGCTTCTCTGCGCAGGCGGCCATGACCGCCTCGGCCAGCTCGCACGCGCCCGGCCCGCCCTTGAGCCAGTGCTTGGACAAGGCAGCCAGCGCGCCATGCTGCCCGGCAACGCGCCGGACAAGGGCGATCTCATCCCGGGTGTCCGTGTGAAAATGGTTGATGCAGACGACCGGGCGCACGCCGCTTTTCAGCACTGTTTCGATGTGCGCGACCAGGTTCTCGCAGCCCTTTTCGACCAGGCCCAGGTTCTCGCGCCTGTACGCCTCGTCCAGGGGCAGTCCCGGCTTGACCGCCGGCCCGCCCCCGTGCATCTTGAGCGCCCGTATCGTTGCGACGATCACGGCCGCGTTCGGCTTCAAGCCGGACGCGCGGCACTTGAGGTTCCAGAATTTCTCGAACCCGATGT
>JAAZAB010000045.1 GCA_012514555.1 Lentisphaerota bacterium | reverse complement strand
CACGGCAACGTCCCCGGTCCTGAACCAGCCGTTCCTGAACGCCTTCCTGGTATCGTCCGGCCTTCGCCAGTACTCCAGGAAAACGTTCTTTCCCCGTATTTCGATTTCGCCCGGGGTCCCGGGCGCAGCCTGCGCGCCAGCGTCATCGGCGAGCCGCGCTTCCACGCCCGGAAGGGGAAGCCCGACACAGCCGGGAACCCGCTTCGAGCGCAGCGGGTTCGACAATGCCATGCCGATCTCGGTCATTCCGTACCTCTCGAGGAGGACGTGCCCGGAAATCTCACGCCACCTGTCAAGGGTGCTCACCGGCAGGGCCGCGGAGCCCGACACCATGAGCCGCATGCCTCGACAGCCGTCGGACATTCGCTGCCGTTCGGCCGGCGCCGCCTTTTCCCAGGCGTCAATGAGCTTCATATAGATGGTGGGCACGGCCATGAACAGGGTCAGGCCGCCTTGGCCGATGCGGTCCCAGACTTTTCCGGCGTCGAATTCGGGAACGATTTCGCAGACTGCCCCGGCCCAGAGCGCGCAGGAGATGACGTTCACAATGCCGTGGATATGGTGCAGCGGCAGGAACTCCAGTATCCGGTCTTCAGCCGTCCATTCCCAGGCCTGGACAAGGCTGGCGACCTGCGCTGAAATGTTGTCGTGTGTCGTCACCACGCCCTTGGGCCGGCCCGTGGTTCCGCTCGTGTACAGGATCATGGCCCGGCGCGATACGTCCACCCGCGGCAGGTCCTTCAAAGGATGTTCCATGGCCTCGGTGCTGAGGGCGAAACGAAGCCCGCGGCCGGCCGCTATCGGTTTGAGCCGGCCGGCGAAATCCGGGTGCGCAAGCGCCGCCGCGGGCGCGGCGTCCCCGAGCGTGTATTCCAGTTCCGGCCGCGGCTGAAACAGGGACAGCGGAGTCGCAATTCCGCCGGCGCGCCATATGCCCCACTGCATGGCCACGTAGTGGAATCCCGGCGGCGCCATGAATGCCACCGGCCGCTCCTCCAGGTCCCGCGCGCCGGCCAGCAGGAAGGAAGCGACCCTGCCCGAGGCCTCGAGCAGGTTCCTGTAGGTGAAAGCGCCCTCAGGGGCGACAATAGCGGTCCGGTCCCCGTACAGCGCGGCCCTTTCAGCGAGCATAATCGTCATCGTTCCTCCCTGCATGCCGGTTTTTCAAGCGCTATCCTGCAAAGCGGCGCCGCGGCAATTCGAAAGCGTAGTCCGGCCTGAGCGCGAGCAGGCATACTAGGCTTGCCGCCTTGATCGAACACAGCAGGACGCAGGCGGAGGCGGGCCCGAGCAGCGGCATGAACAGCAGGCCCGCAAGCAGGCTGCCGGCTGCAGCGCCGAGCAGGTCAGCGGCATTGGCCGCCGCCGCCGCGGCGGCTGGCGGCCGGCCCGACAGGGCAAGGGCGCGCGCGCCAAGCGCGAACTGGGCGCCGACCAGAGCGCCGGTCCCGGCGACGAGCGCGAGCAGCAGTATTTCCATGGCATTCCAGCTCCCGCGCCCCGGGCTCATGCCGGCCGCCGCCAGCCCGCCGGCGGCCAGCGCAAATGCCGCGAACAGCGCTTCAAGAAGAGCGAGCCGCCGCCAAACGGACGGCGCGCCTGATGTCAGCCAGGGCCCCGCGGCCCAGGCGCCGGCCGCCAGTCCGAGCATGAACATGGCGACCACCAGCCCCATGCGGGCGTACACAAAGCCATACGCGCTCTGGTACAGGAAGATCAGGAGCAGCTCAAGCGCGATTCCGCACAGCCCCCCGGTGAACAGCGCGAACGCGACCGCGGCATTGCCAAGCGCGTCGCCCGAGCCCGGCCTGCGCCTGCGCCTGCGCCGCCCGGCAAAAGCAAGCAGGCCCGCGACCGCGACAATCGAAACGGCAAGGCCGGCCGGGCTCGTCCGCTCGAGCGCGCGCAGGAGGCCTTCGACCCCCGAATCGCTGAACCGGCTCCACAGCAGAAGGCTGTAAAAATAGGCCACGGGCCGGGCCGCGGTGTTGATTGCGCCGCGCGCCCCGGAAAGCCGCGCTTCAACGCGCGCGACGCGATCAGGATCGACTTCCTCGGCCGTTAGAAAATATTCAGGCCGGAAATAGCGCGCCGGCACGTTTGCATCCCGGCTGCGGGCCTGGAGCGTTTCGGGGTCCAGCGTGATCGGCGCGGTTTTGTCCCCGGCGAGGAAGCGGTTGAACGAGCCGGCGGTCACTTCTACGCGCGGAAACACGCTCTGCAGGGAGCGGTACACGCTGGCGCCAAGATCGGCCGCCGCGCCGTGGAGGTGCTCGGAGGATTCCACGCCCGTGGCCAGAACGCCGCCCGGCCGCAGGATGCGGCGCAGGCCGCGGAAGAAATCGGCCGTGTGAAACCGGTTCAGGCTCGCGGTCAGCGGCGCGGGCGCCTCAACCAGGATAAGGTCGTAAGCGTTCGTGCAGTCGCGGACAAAGCGGGGTCCGTCAACCGCGTGCCGGCGCAGGCGCGGATCGCTCGCGGCGGACAAGCCGTCCACGCCGGGCAGGCTCAGGATCGCGGGGTCCAGCTCGACGTGATCCAGCCGCTCGATCGGGTGCCTGAGCAGCACGGCCGGGTCATCCGCCGGATTGCCTCCGATCAGGAGCACGCTCCGGGCGCCCGGCTTCTGGGCCATGAGGAAATGCAGCTTGTGTTCCGCGGCAATGGAATTCGGAAAGGCAAAGAGCACCTGCCCGCCGCCGTACACCGCGAACTGGCCTTCGTTTTCAATCATGGCCAGGTTCTGGTAGGGCGTGTCAACGGAGAGAACCAGGCGCGAGTCCAAGCCCCGGCCGACGACGCCAAGCCCTTTCCAGCGCAGGTCCGCGCCCCACTCTTCGAGCTGCGCCAGGGCCCGCTGCGGAATTGCCGGCAGCAGGACGGCCAGGCATGCCAGGGCTATGCGCAGCGTCCTGCTCCGCGCCGGAACGCAGGCGCCAAGCAGCGCGGCCGCGCAGGCGAGCATTGCGCACGAGAGCGGCTGCAGGCGGCCGGCCAGCAGGAAGGTGAAGACAAGGCCGGCCGCGAGGCTGCCCAGCGACTCGGCAATGTAAATGCGCCTGGCCGCCTGCGCGCCGCCGCGCTCCGCGAGCCCGCACAGGCACGGGAACAAGAAACCTATGATGAAGCACGGGGGGCCGAGCGTGAGCGCAACTCCGGCAAGCACGCCGCCGATGGACGGCATGCCGCCATAAGGAACGGAAAGCCAGATGCGCAGGCCGCGCGCGGTAAGCAGCAGGGCCGGGAGCAGGGCGGCAAGCGCGGCCATGCCGCCCGCCGCGGCGTTCTCGAGCTTCTGGCGCGGCGCCGTTGCGGCCATGCCCCGGCCCGCGAGCGAGCCCAGGCCCACGCAGCAAACCCAGGCGCCGAAGATGACGCCGATGGTCAGCTCGTTCCCGAAGAACACCACGAGAAGCTCACGGGCCAGGAGCACCTGGGCGAGCAGGGCAAACACGCCCAGCAGGAACATCGCAATGAGGCTCATTCCCGTGTGATCACGCAGCTTTCAAAGACGTGGAAAGTTGCGTCCGACTTCCAGGCGTCGGCCGGAAGCCTCGCCTTGAGGCTGAGATGGGTCAGCGTTTCCTCCCTGGACCAGCCCTGCTCGACCGCCACCTCGGGCAGGAACACGGAGCGCGCCCTGCCCTTTTCAAGGATTATTCCGTGCGCCCCGACCTTGAATTCGGAAAGCGCGGCTATTTTCCTGTTCGGGCTCAGGATCGAGACGTCTACCTCGATCCCGGACAGCTCCGGGGGCTCGACCGGGGAGAAGCGGTAGTCGTTCATGGCCGCGTTGATCGCATTGCGGTGCACAGACATGTAAAGCGGCTCCACGGCTTCAAGCGAGCCTATGCAGCCGCGCAGGGCCCCGCCGATCTTGAGCGTGACAAACGTTGCCGAGTTTTTCCTGTGCCCGGCCGTGATGGCGTATTTCTCAAAGGAAAAACTGCCCGGCTTCTTGTTCACGCACCAGTCCAGGGTGTCTTCCGCAATGGCGAAGAGCGTTGCAAGCTCAGCTTCATTCAATTCCGGCTTCCAGGTTCCGCTCGAATGGATTTTCACTTTTTTCGCCTCCTGTTTTGATTCAGTCCCGCTTTTTGCCGCTGGCGGCGCCTTCAATTCTTCAGCATCGACGTCGGAAGCCCGGGCTGGCGTAACGCCCGCGATGGCAAACGCGGCCAGCCATGCCGTGAGCAACAGCCTTTTCATGGTTCCTCCCCTCTCCACGCGGTTTCCCGGCGGCTGCCGCGGCGGCGCGCGTTCTGCAGCGCCGCGAGCTCGCCGGGCGTCAGGCTCGATATTCCGAACTTGGAAATCTTGTCGAGAATGCGGTTCAGCTCGTCCTCGTCGGGCGGAGCTTCGGAGCGGAATTCAAAAGAATCCCGCCGGCTCATGACCTTGAACTTCCGGCGCTGCCAGTGCCAGAGCAGGTTGTTGAACCAGGTTGCCGGCGAAAGCGCCCGGATGTTGAGGCCGCGCCTGAACCAGAGCATGATGTAAAGATAGCCCGCCAGGCCGCCGGCCAGGTGCGCAGCGTAGGCGACGCCGCCGCCACCCCTCAGGATCATCAGGAGGTTGATCAGGCCGAGGCCGATGGCCATGGTGCGCGCGCTCAAAGTCACGGGCAGCACGAAAAACACGAGCAGCGTTATTGGCCTGTATGGGTGCAGGCCGGCAAACGCGCCGAGCACGCCAAACACTGCGCCCGAGGCGCCGATGCACACTTCGCGGCCGCCCGCGAGAAGAAGCCAGCCAAGGCCGCCAAGAATGCCGCAGGCCAGGTACAGGGCCAGGAATTTCCCGGATCCCAGCGCCCGCTCAATCTCGGGTCCGAAAAAGAAAAGCCCCATCAGGTTCAACAGGATGTGCAGCACCCCGCCGTGCACGAACATGTAGGTGATCGGCTGCCAGAACATGAGGTGCTCGAGGCCCGGCCAGCTCAGGCCGAACAATGGCGAAATGTCCATTCCGAACAGCTCGAAGAAAATTTGGGCGGCAAACGCAACACCCGTGGCAACAAGAAGCCTTCGAACCATTGGCGTCAGCGCTAACGGATGATAAAATTGAGTCCTGTACATCGTAATGCCCCGGGAAAAACGCCCCGCATTCGCCATGCCGCGGCTTTGCCAGATACTTAAGCCGAGGCGCAAGGCCAAGTCAATAAAAGTTGTCAAACCCCCGTGGCTTGAAAGAAGACAGAATTCAGAATCCAGAAGAATTAGCCACAGAGAACACAGAGGGCACCGAGAGTTTTTCTCCTTTCCCCTCGTCCTCGAACTTGGCTCCTCTCCCCTATCTCCTATTCCCTATCCCCTCTTTCGTCCTCGTCCCTCGTCCTCGAACTTGGACATTGGATATTGGTGTTGGATATTGGATATTCTCTTAAATTCTCGTCCTCGCCCTCCTTCTCGTCCTCCCAACTCAAAACTCAAAACCCAAAACTTCTCCCCTATCTCCTATCCCCTATCTCCTATCCCCTCGCCTGAAAGCGAGGCCGAGGCTTGACTTTGCCCTTGAAACGCCCACAATCGCACCCGATTTAAACGCCGAATATGTGCGGAAATTAAAGATCATCGCAGCCTGATCGGGCGACTGCCGTGATTGTAACCAGCGACAACCCGCCGGCATGAAAAAGACCGCCGCCATCCTGGCCGCCACGCTTGCGCTTACGCTCGGGGTGTGCCTGCTTTTCAGTACGCCCCTTTTCCGGTATTTCGGGAATTCCATTCCGTGCTCACCCCGCATGATTGGCGTGGAGCGGCGCCAGCACATGGTGCCCGGCGATTCGCTCCAGCTCCTCTACGAATTCCTTCTGCTCAAGGACTCCCTCTTCGGGCCCACAGCCCTCTTCGACAACCCCTACGAATTCAATCCCGGTGCAGGCTCAGACCGCCATGAGCCGTCCTGTTATTCCATGGTGTTTTCCCTCGCGTTCGCGCTGCTTGCGGCGCTGGCCCCGGCCGCCGCCGCATGGAACATGGTCTTCCTGCTCGCGCTCTGGCTCACGGCCTTCTTCGCGTGGCGCCTGGCCGAGCGCTACACGGATACCCCCGCGCTCCATGCCATGGCCGCCGCCGTCGCGATCCTCGTGCCATACCGCTTCATGGCCCTGTGCGGCGGCAGCCCCACGGGGTTCGCCGCGGCATGGGTCCCCCTGCTCCTGCTCGGGCTGGATTGCTTCGTACGCGACGCCAGCTTCAGCGGCGCGTGCGCCGCGGGCCTGGCCCTTTTCTTCATGGCTATGGGGGACATCCAGACCTTCTTCTTTGCCGCGCTTGCCGCGCCCGCATGGTGCATTGTTCCGCTCGCCAAGGGCATGAGCCGCGAGACTTTCCGGTGGCCCTGGCTGCGCGCGCGCATGGCGCCGGCGCTCGTGCTGGCATTTGCCTGCGGAATTTCCTTCATGGTCATCAAGGCCACGACACGGTTCGGCGACAGCCTTGTCTCAAAAGGCAGGGCGCTCTCCGAGATAGGGCTTTTCACGCCGCACGCAGAAGGCCTCGTCAACGCGGCCGCGCCCGGCATTTCAGCCCAGATCTACCTCGGGTGGCCGCTCGCCGCGATCGTGTTCGCCGCGTTCGTCTTCCTGCTGCTCCGGCTCGCGGCCCGGCCCGGGCCCGGCCTGGCGCGCAACGCCGCCGTGTTCATTATCATGTCGGCCGCGGTGTTCCTCGTCGTTGCGCTCGCGCTAGGCCCGTTCGGCCCGTTCGGCAGCCGGCTCTTCGTGTTCGCGCGCAGCCATGTGCCCTACTACAGCATGCTGCGGCAGACTGCAAAAATCTGCGCGCTGCTGCCGGCGTTCCTCCCGCTCCTGCTCGTCGCCGGGTTCCACGGCGCGCTCGGGCCCAGGCCCAGGCCGGCCGCGGCCTGGCTCGCGGCCGCGCTCGCAGCCGGAGCGCTCGCCGCCGATTACCAGAGGCTCTTCCGGCCCATGGCCTGCGAACTTGCAGGACCCAGCCCGGCCTATGCCGCACTTGTCGCCGACTCGCTCGGCCGCGGCGAGGCGCCGCGCGCGCTCGCAATTCCCCTGTGGCCCGGAGACCATCATTCGGGCTCCATCTACCAGTACTATGCCGTCACCCACCGGGTCCGCATGCTCAACGGCTACCGGCCCACGGTCCCAAGGGCATATCTCGAAAGCGTCTTCAGGCCGTTCGAAAGCCTGAACCATGGCGTCGCCGGCGACGAGCAGATGGACAGCCTCCTCGCGCGCGGCGTACGGCACATCGTGTTTCACGAGGAGCTCTACTCGGAGCGCATCGCGCCGTTCCCCGGCTGCCTCGCGCTTGATAGCCTGCTCAGGCACCCGCGCCTGGCGCTCCTGGCCCAGGACAACACCATCCGCGTGTTCTCCATCCTGCCGAAACAGGCCGCGCGCAAGGCCGCGCCCGACATCAAGCCCCTGAACCCGATACTCATGCCGCGCCTCCCTGTTTTCACCGACAACCTGGCCACATGCCGCGTCGACTTCGCCGCCGCGCCCGGCACGGCCCTCGCGCGCTTCGCGGCCCTTAAGGAGCCTGGCGCCTGGCTCGAAACCCCGGAAATACCCCTGGCCTATCCGCCCGCAGCCCGCTGGCTCGTGCGAGCGCGCGGCAGCGGCAGCCTCGCCGTTGCCGCATTGAACCGAGCCGGCCCCGGCCGGCCGGCCGACGCCGCGGCAAACGAACCCCATGCGACCTGGACCTTGGCCGCCGGGGACTGGGAGTGGCAAACCCTTCCGGCCGCGATCGATCCGCCGCCCTTCGGCGCGGCCCGGCTGAGAGTCGAACTCCTTGAAGGCAGCGCCGATGTGGACGCAATCATGCTGGCCGCCGGCGCGCCATGGGAATTCCCGCCCGGCGGCAAGCTCTCATGGACCGCGCGCGAAGCTTTCCATACCTCGGAGTCGGTTCCGGAAACAGGCGAAGTCCTTGTCAAATCCGGCCGCACGCGGGAAGGCGCCGTGCTGGAGGCCATCCACTGGCCGCTCGAGCCCGGCCGCTACCGCGTCACCCTCCGATACAGCTCCAGGGAGCCGGCCATGCGCCTCGGCGGCTTTGTCCTCGAAGGCAGGGGCCTGGAACCCGAATTCACCCACGCGGACGTTAGCTCAACAAACTCTTCCGTGACAATAGACGCAACCCAGACTGCCCGAATGCCGCTGACCGCCACCCTGCATTACGCGGGCCGCGGCAATTTCACGGCCGAGTCAATAGAAATAGAACGCCTTGCCGGCGCGCCTGACGCTTCGGACCAGGCCCCTGCCGCCGCAACACCGGATCCCCCGGCCGCAGGAGACAGGAGATAGGAGAGAAATTTTGAGTTTTGGGTTGTGAGTTTTGAGTTGGAAGGACGAAATCGGGATCGGGTTCGGGGTTCAGGGTTCAGGGCTTGGTGAGCCCTGGGGACAGACAAGCTGTCTGCGGCCCCGGGGGCTTGAGTCCCTTGCGTCCCTGGAGTCCCTGGAAAAAGGCAAAACAACCCCGCACCTC
This sequence comes from Lentisphaerota bacterium, assembly GCA_012514555.1. GTDB lineage: Bacteria > Verrucomicrobiota > Kiritimatiellia > JAAZAB01 > JAAZAB01 > JAAZAB01. The sequence goes on along the minus strand of JAAZAB010000045.1, from coordinate 144 downwards.
CGCGGGAGACTTGCTTTCATCTTCGGCGGGCGCGCCGCACGATGGCGCGGGCTCAAGAAAACCTGGCGAGAAGGCGCATCGCCTTGTCCGCGTCCTCCATGGCGCCGCCGGCGATCATGATGATGCCCTTGGCGCTGCCAATCT
>JAAZAB010000457.1 GCA_012514555.1 Lentisphaerota bacterium | reverse complement strand
GATATTGCACTGAAAACATGGGCGCCTGTTTATGCTCCAGCCCTTCGACCGTCTGGTCGTTCAGGTTGATGTGGGTGATTTCAACCTGCGTTGGATCCAGGGAATCCGGGTCAACCGTGAAGTTGTGGTTTTGCGATGTAATTTCAATCCGGCCGGTCTTCAAATCCTTCACCGGGTGGTTGCACCCGTGGTGGCCAAACTTGAGCCGGCAGGTTCGGCCGCCGCCGGCAATCCCGAGAATCTGATGCCCCAGGCATATCCCCATGAGCGGCACCCTGCCCATGAGCAGGCGCGCGCTGTCAATCGCATAGGTTACTGCCGCCGGGTCAGCCGGGCCGTTCGACAGGAAAACGCCGTCCGGCTTGAGCGCCAGCACGTCGGCTGCCGCGGTTGCCGCCGGCACCACCGTCACCGCCATGCCATTGCGCCGCATGCTCCGGAGGATGTTCCACTTGATGCCGAAGTCATAGGCGACAATCCTCAGGTCTGGTTCCGGCAGCGTGTCCGCGATGCCCCATGATGCCGATAGCTTTCCCGTCTCGTCCCATTGGAAAGGCCGCTGACAGCTGACTTTGGCCGCATAATCCTGTCCGTCCAGCCCGCCCCACTCCGCCGCCTTCAAAACGGCCTGCCGCTCGTCCACCCTTCCGGACACGGCCAGGAAGCCTTTGAGCGTTCCCTGATCGCGGAGCCTGGAAGTGAGAGCGCGCGTATCTATGCCGGCGATTGCCGGAACGCCGCTGCGCCGCAGGAACTCCCCGAGCGAGCGCTCCGAGCGCCAGCTGCTGGGCGCGTTCATCTCGCGGATAATGAGGCCGCCGGCAAAGACCCTGTCGGATTCCATGTCCGCGGAATTGGTCCCGGTATTCCCTATTTCCGGGCAGGTCATGGCCACCAGCTGCCCGCTGTACGAAGGATCGCTCAGGATTTCCTGGTACCCGGTCATGCCGGTATTGAAGACCACCTCGCCCAACCCGTCCGCGTCCGCGCCCACGGAATGGCCGTGTAAGACCGTGCCATCCGCCAGGGCGAGGAAGGCGGCTTTATCCCTCCGGGCGCGCCAGTTCCATTTTGAATTCATGAGCCTTTTCCAGCCTTCCGCATTTTCAGGCGCGGCGCGTGCCTGTGATATTCCTGGAGGCTGCAGACCTCCATGCGCCGGGTCTCCCGGAACGTCTCAAGGCCTTTGATTGCCGCTTCAAAGCCGTTGATGGTGGTCGTGACGGGAATGCCGCGAAGCACGGCTTCAGCCCGCATCTTCACTTCGTCCGCGCGGGGAAGTTCGCCGCTGGACGGCGTGTTCACTATCCAGCCGACCTGTTTCTCCAGGATCATGTCCAGCACGTGGGGCCGGCCCGTGGAAATTTTGAAAAGCGCGCGGCTTTGAATGCCGTTGTTGCGCAGAACCGTGCTGGTGCCTGCCGTGGCGTAGATGGCGAATCCCAGGCCGCACAGGCGCCGCGCCAGCGGGACAACGGCATCCTTGTCCGAGTCCCTAACGCTCAAGAACACGTTTCCCCCGTCAGGGAGCGCGGTACCGGCGGCCGCCTGGCTTTTCAGGAAAGCCATGCCGATGTTCATGTCTATACCCATGACCTCGCCCGTCGACTTCATTTCGGGGCTGAGCAGAATATCGGTGCCCGGGAAGCGCGCGAACGGAAACACGGCCTCTTTCACCGACGCGTGCCGCGGCAGGACCTCGCGGATGAAGCCCAAATCTTTAAGCCTGGCCCCGGCCATCACCAGCGCAGCAAGCTTTGCAAGCGGCACCCCGATGGCCTTGCTTACAAACGGGATGGTTCGCGAAGCGCGAGGGTTGACTTCCAGCACGTGGACCATGCCGTCTTTCACCGCGTACTGGACATTCATCAGTCCGCAAACATTCAAGGCGCGGGCCAGTTCGCCCGTGTGCCTGCGGATTTCGGCCTTGACCGGCTCGGAAAGCGTGGGGGCCGGAATCATGCATGCGCTGTCGCCGGAATGGATTCCGGCCTGTTCCACGTGCTCCATGATGCCGCCTATGACCACGGTCTCGCCGTCGGCAATGCAGTCCACGTCCACTTCCACGGCATTGTCGAGAAAGTCGTCGATCAGCACCGGGCGGTCCTCCGACACTTCAACGGCTTCCGCCATGTATTTGCGAAGGGACTCGCTGCTGTAAACGATTGCCATGGCGCGGCCGCCGAGCACAAAGGACGGCCGCATAAGGACCGGGAACCCGATCCGGGCTGCTATCTTTTCGGCCGCCCCGACGCTCGAGGCCATTCCGCTGTCCGGCTGGCGGATGCCGAGGCCGGCTGCCAGCTCCTGGAAGAGCTCCCGGTCCTCGGCCGCATTTATGCTGGCCGGCGACGTGCCGATAATGCGGGCGCCGTTCCGCTCCAGGGCGCTCGCGAGATTCAGGGGCGTCTGGCCGCCAAACTGAACAATTACGCCCCAGCACTGCTCCCGGCGGTAGATATTGAGGACGTCTTCCAGCGTCAGGGGCTCGAAATAGAGGCGATCACTGGTGTCGTAATCCGTGCTGACTGTTTCAGGGTTGCTGTTGACCATGACCGTGGCAAAGCCCGCTTCGCGCAGCGCAAACGAGGCTTGGACGCAGCAGTAATCGAATTCGATTCCCTGCCCGATCCGGTTCGGACCGCCGCCAAGGATCATTATCTTCCGGCGGCTGTCCGCGCGGCATTCGTCAAGCGTGCCGCAGGTCGAGTAATAGTACGGAGTCAGCGCCTTGAATTCCGCCGCGCACGTGTCAACCAGGTTGAAGACCGGAATCAGGCCGATGGATTCGCGGGCCCGGCGCACTTCGCATTCCGGGGCGCCCAGTAAAAACGCGATCTGCCGATCCGAATAGCCGAATTCCCTGGCCTGGCAAAACAGGGCGGAATCCTTTTTCAAGCCGTCGAGATTTTGCGCCGACCGTATTTCCTCTTCAAAGGCCGCAAGCTCCTCCATCTGTCCGAGAAACCACGGGTCGATCTGCGTCAGCTCCGCAACGCGCGGCAACGGCCAGCCCCGCTTGAAAGATGCCCTTATGACAAACAGGCGCGAAGCATTCGGCCTGGCCAGTTCGCGGGCCATTTCGGCATCCGGCAGGCATTCAAATGGCCCGTCCCTGCCGTCCGCGCCGAAGCCGGCCCGGCCGGTTTCAAGGGAGCGCAGGGCCTTCTGGAGCGATTCCTTGAACGTCCGCCCGATGCCCATGGTCTCGCCGACCGATTTCATCTGGGTTCCGAGAGTGGCATCGGCGGACGGGAATTTCTCGAACGCGAACCTGGGCGCCTTGGTGACCACATAATCGAGCGCGGGTTCGAAACAGGCCGGGGTGTCGCGGGTGATGTCGTTGCGCAGTTCGTCAAGAGTGTAGCCGACGGCCAGCTTGGCCGCGATCCGCGCAATCGGGAACCCCGTAGCCTTGGATGCCAGCGCGCTGGAGCGCGACACGCGCGGGTTCATCT
>JAAZAB010000456.1 GCA_012514555.1 Lentisphaerota bacterium | reverse complement strand
CGGGCGCGGCGGCATTGGATGCCGAAGCGGTTGGCAGGGAAGGCGCCGGCTCGGCGGCGATTGCATCCTGAGCATGGGCCGAAGGCGGCGCAAAAGCCGCGGCGAACCCCATGAGCGCCATCCACGCGGCGGCTGTTTTCACGGAAGTCATTTTGCCCTCCTTATTCATTCAATGCCACCCGGATAACCGGAATTCATGCCCGGGCCGGCAGCGCCCGGTCCGAAACACGAATGCGCGCTTCGACAAGGCGCAAGGCGATGGTCTCGGGATCCGCGAGCTCGGATTCGAACAACACGTCCGGGCCCGAGCCGGATGCAGACGACTCCGCATCGCGGCAGAGCACGAGCAATCCGGCGCCGGCATTCAGCCTGACCAGCGCCCGAAGCAGGCCCTCGCGCTCGGTTCCGAGCAATTCTTCGTGAAGCACGATGCCCTCAAAAATCCGCCCCTTATCCACGGCCGCCAGCAGGGATATGATGTCCGGCTTCTGCTCTACGGCAATGCCCATGAGGCGAAAAGCCCGCGCCAGCGCGTCGCCATGCCGCGGGGCCGCGGCCAGCAGAACCGACCAGCCGCTGAGATGCTCGCGCAGCCGCTCGCGCCGCAGTGGAAGGGCTTCTCCGCCGCCGCCCGCGTCAAGGTGCGGCAGGCAGACGCGGTAAATGCACAACCCGTCCTGCCCAATCATATAATCCAGCCTGCCGCCGGCCTCCTTCACGATCGAATGAACCACTGATTGAATAACGCCGGCGTCCGCGCGCGCGTCCTGGACCGGAGTGGAAATGCCGTAAGAACTGTTCTCTGCCTCCGGGTCCGCGCGGGCCGACACAAGGATGACGGCCGCGAACCGGGACCCGACATCGAGCAGGTGCCCCGCGCCCGGCTTGCCAAGCGAGATTGTGACGTTTCCGGGCCGCGGCTGCTCGTCCGCCGACAGGAGGCCAAGGTTCAAGACGACCTGTTCGACCTGCGCCGGGGACAGGGGGACGGCCGGGAGCCCTGCTTCGAGGTTTGACCTCACCGACCACTTGGAGGAAAGCGCCACCCGCAGAAGCTCGGCCGCCTCGGACACGTTATCCTCAAGCTTCCTGCTGCCGCCGGACGCTCCGGAGCGACTCAACTCCAGCAACTGCCTGGACAGCCGCGAGCCCCTGTCGGTCTCGGCCAAAATGACATTGACGGAATCCTGCAAATCCAGCGCGCCCCGCGGCTGGCGCTTCATCAGCGAAGCATACCCGGAAATGGCGCAAAGGATATTGTTGAAATCATGGGCCACGCCGGCCGCGATCCGCCCGACGAGCTGGAGCTGGGCCATTTGCCGCTCCAAGATGTCGCGCTTTTTCCTGTCGGTCACGTCTCCGATGAGGACCAGGCGGACGCCGGCCGAGTGCTGGGACCGGAACCGAAGGATTTTCACGCCCTCGGGACTGACGATTTCCCGCTCGATTTCCCGGGTCTGCCGCTCATCGAGAAGCATTCCCACATCCTCGCCGCCGAGGCATGGGAACGCTTCCCGCAGGCTTGCCGGGCCGTCAGCCGCGACGGAGCCCTGCGCCAGTTCCCGGGCCGCGGGATTGGAGGCGGCAATCCTGCCGTCGCCCTGGAGCATCACCACCCCGTCGCTCAAGTAATCCATCGAGTCCACAAAGCGCCCGATCCGGCGCCGGCTTTCGGACTCGACCGAGAACCGGATCACCAGGAGGCCCATGGCCCCGCTCATGGACATGAACCCGAGGGTGAGCAGCCAGATGACCAGGCTCATCTGCTGCTTCTCGCTTTCGGAAATGCCGTACTGCCCCAGCCCCTCGATCGTGACATAGGCCGCCAGGGCCGCTATCGCGAACAGGAGAATGAACAGGATCGCGTAGCGCCAGGTGGTTCTGACAAGCAGTTTCATGGATTGCCTTTTCCGGCCGGGCCGGAAACGGCCGGCGCGGCGGCTCCGTTCGTGCCGGCCGGCGCCTTCTCAAGAGCCTCCACGGTCGTCTGCGCCATGTCCTCAAGGCCGGTCTTGGGCTGAAGCTCGTCGAGGATGGTGGGCGTGATCAGGATTATGAGGTTGTGTTTCTCGTCCAGATCCTCGTTGTGCCGGAACAGAAGGCCGAGCAGGGGAATGTCGCCGAGCAGGGGCACCCGCTTTTCCTTCTTGGTCTTTTCCGTGTTCATCAGGCCGCCGATGGCCACGGTCTGGCTGCTGGGCACGTTCACGCGCGTGGACAGGTGGCGCGTGCTGATAACGGGCAGCACCGATCCGGCCTCCGTCTGGATGTCCTTGACCCAGACGCTCATTGACGGGTTGACCGTCAGGCGCACAACGTTCTGCTGCGTGTCTATTTCCGGAATGACCCACAGCGTCAGGCCGAGGTCGTTCCACACAACCTCTTCCGAGTAGGAATCAACTGTCGTACCGCCCTCGCGATTTTGATCCTTTTTGGACGTCACCGTAGGGTAGCGCTCGCCCACGTGGATTTTCGCCTCCACCCTGTTGCCCACCACGATCAGGGGATGCGAAATCATGTCGCTGTTCGAGTTGCGCTTGATGGCGCTCAAGAACAGCGACACGTCCGACACGGTCAGGATCGCCGTGGCGGTCTTGCCTTCCGTCAGCGCGTCGAGGGTGGTGTCGCTGACTTCAATGGTGCGCTCGCGGCCGCGGTCCATCAAGTCGGTGATCTCGCGCGAGGGCTCGTCGGCTTCCTCGTACCGCTGCCCGGCCATATCGTAGGTCTTGTTGATGTCGTCCGTCTTGCTGCGGCGGTCGTACTGGGAATCGCGGCTGGTCTTCTGGTTTATCGTGGAGCTCTCGTCAGACATGGTCCACTTCAGGTCGCTCAGCCCGGCCGACGCCCCAAACCTGTCGAGCATTTCCCAGTCGAACCCGGTCTTCTTGCCCGAGGAATCTATTATGTCGATGATCCGGGCCTCGATAAAGACCTGGGGCTCGCGCTTGTCCAGCGTCCGGATGAGCTCCGCGATCCTGTCCACGTATTCCCTGATGTCGGTGACGATGATGGACGTGGTGATCCCGGGGTTTTGAATGTTGTCCGCCTGGGCCGACGATTTCAGGTTGGCCCGCTCCTGGTTGGCGCTCTGGCTGGCGATGATGGTGCCGCGGCTTGACAGCACGTTCAGTTTTTTCACCTGCTCGATCAGGTCGGAAACGTTCACATACCGGGGGGTGAGTATGAGGGTTTCCATCGGCTTGGTTTCCTCGATCTGCCGCAGCTTTTCCTTGTATTTCTCCATGGTCACAATCATCACGATGCCCGAAGGGTCCTCAATCATGCCCAGGTTCACCGACCCGAGCGTGAGGTTAAGTGCGTCCTTCCAGTCCACGTCCTTGAGGTTGGCGGTTACGAAGATGTTCGTGAAATTGCCGCACACGATGATGTTGGCGCCCGATATCCTGGAGAACATACTGACCACGTCCGGGACGGGAACGTCGTTGAGCGCGATGGAAATGAGATTGCTGCCGGCCGGCGCCGCGCCGGAATCCGCCGGGGCCCGGACTTCCAGCACGACATCCTCCACGGCCTTTTCATGCTCATCATCCGAAGGCGGCGCCTCGTATTCCGAAGCGGCCGCCGCATTGGTCCCGTCCGCTGCCGGCTCAGCTTGAACGGGCGCGGCGCCGGCGGCGGGCGCAACCTGGCCCGGCGCGGGCGCGGGCTCAGCGGCCGCAGGCGCGGCGGCTGCGGCGGCTGCGGTTGGCGCGGGTTCAGCGGTTGCGGGCGCGGGCTCAGCGGTTGCGGGCGCGGGCTCAGCGGTTGCGGGCGCGGGCTCCTGCGCTCGAACGGCTGTTGTCAAAAGCGCGCCCGAGACCGACATGAGCGCCAAGCTCATCCATAAGAGCATCTTTTTTCTCATTGCATTTTTCCCTGGTGGCCTGGTTGCGTTATGGCGCCGATTGCGTAATCGTGGCGCTGGCCGAATGCCCGTCGGAATCCGTCACGCTCAACGTGTTCTGACCGTACCGGCCGGCAAACATCGTGTAGGACGCGAGTTGGCTGGATGACGCCGAATACGAAATGCTGCCCATGCTCGCATTGGCGACCGTCCATGAATAGGGCGCCGTGCCGCCGCTCACCGCAAAGGATGCGTATGGCGACGCGTCGGTCACCTCCGCGGAAGACGGGGTGATGGTAAGCGAGACGGTCACATTCGAGCTTGAAATCTGCGCCGCTGCCCAATGCCCGGCCTTGTCCGTCAGCATAACCGTGTTGTCGCCCGGCTTCTTGCAAAGGTAAAAGCACTGCACGGTAGTCAGGGAGTGAACAGTGCCGACGGATGTGTCGGTGACGCTCCACGAATAAGTCCCCTCTCCGCCGCTGCCCGTGAAAACCACCTGCTGCCCCACGACATTGATGACAGCGTTTGCCGGGGAGATTTTGAGCCCCGTGGGGTCCGGTTCCTCCCGCTCTTCGGAAACGTAGGGATTGGCGGCAAAATACGCTTCCGAGCCGCTCGTATCGGAGTCGCTCTCGCATCCGCCCAGAAGCCCGAGCGCGGATGTTCCGGCCAGAAACAAGCCCGTTCGCATCCATCTTAAAAACAGCCTTTTCATAGCGCCTCCAATCATGGCCCTGATAAGGAATTTCCCTTGAAAAATACCACGTTCCGTGAACAACACAAGAGCAAATACCGCCGGCGCTCACGGCGCACCCGTCTTCTCTTCCGGTTTGGCAAGGCTTGTCCTGTTCACTTTTTCAAAGCGAACGTTCTTTTCATCCACGCTTTTCACCCGGAAGCGATAAAGAAAATCCCCGTGCCTGACTCCAAGCACGTCGCCCGGCCCGCACATTTTGTTATTGACAAGGACAAAGAGCTGCCTGTTCACCCGGATAGACCCGTCGATCTTCAGCTTCTTTTGAGCATCCGCCCAATCGTCGGGGGTCGGCATCGGCTGCGCCTTGGCAGCCTCAATCCCCCGGCCGGTGTTATGGAAGGCGCTCACGGCGGCGCTTTTTTTCATATATCCGAACGGCCAGAACGGGTCCCGGGCCCGGCGCGCCGACTCCTCTGCAAAACTCGCATTAGCCGCCGCTCCATCGGCCGCGGCCGGGTCAGCGGGAGCGCCCGACGCGGAAAGCGCGGCAACCAGGCACAGCCAAGCCAGGCGGCCCGCCAATTCCTTGTGAATGAGTTTCCCCATATCCGTCACGCCTGCGGCGGCTTATCCCGGATTTTGCGATTGGTCAGAGTGCGGCAGATGCAAGGCGTAGCGGGTGAAGGCGTATTGTGACATACTCCGAACCCGCTACAACACAGCAGATGCCGCACTATGGCCAATCCCTCGTGGTT
>JAAZAB010000455.1 GCA_012514555.1 Lentisphaerota bacterium | reverse complement strand
CGGCTTTGCTGCGCTATGTCACCCGCATTGTCATTGATGCCGCCGCGGCCCGTGACGTTGTACAGGAGACCTTCATCAAGCTGTACGGCATTTCGCGCAATGGCGGGCGCCCGACGGAGAACCTGCGGCCCTGGCTCTACCGGGTGGCGCATAACGGGGCGGTGGACCATGTCCGCCGCGAAAGGCGCCTGCGCCGGCTGCACGAGCGGGAAGCCTCGGAACGGGCCGCGCCTGGCCCGGCGGCTGCAGCCAATCCGGATGATCCGCCCGAACGCGTCCAGATACTAAGGGATCACATGCGCTGCCTGGACCCGGCCGAACAGCAGGTGCTGCTCCTGCGGATACAGGAAAGCCTTTCGTACCGCGAAATCAGCCTTGTTACGGGCCGCACGGAAGGGAACGTCGGCTGCATCCTCTGCAATGCCGTAAGAAAGATCGGCGCAAGCCTGAAAAAAGCCGGCCTCGTGCACACGGGAGGTCTGCCATGAATTGCCGGGACATCCGGGATAATCTCACTCCTTATCTGCTGGGCGATCTTGATCCTGCCCGTGCGGCGGAAGTGCGGGCCCATGTTCAAGACTGCGCGGCCTGCCGGGCGGAAGCGGAGGATATGCAGGCAGCGCTCCAGTTCCTGCGCAAAAGCCTGGCGGACACCCCGGGCACTCCCGCGCAGCTGCCCGAAAAGTTCACTCGCCAGTTCCAAAAACGAAACCGGCGCCGCCCGCGGGTTGTCAGGCAGGGCGCCGCGCCCCGGCGATGGCGTTTCCGAATTGTCGAGTTTGCCGCGGTGGCAGCCATTCTTCTCGTGCTTGCCGGCCTGCTGCTGCCCAACACGGCGAGCGTCAGGGAACGGGCCCGGCGGGTGAATGATTTGTCCAACTTGAACGGCCTTTGGAAAGCCGCATCGGCTTGGGGCCTGGAACCTGTCAATACGTGGCGGCCGGCTTTCCCGGAGTCCATTGACGATGTAATGAAAGAGGGTGGGCTGACTCCGGAATTCCTGGTCAACACCGAGACAAAACAGCCGGTCGAATACTACCCGGGCGCCTCGGGCGCCTCGGACACCGATGGAAACAGGCCATTGCTGGTCAGCCGCGGCAAGACAGGCAGGAACGTGGTCACTGTTTCCGGCCAGGGCCGGTGGGTCGCTGACGGAACGCCTGAAGCTGAAGCCTTGAACAGGCAACTGGCGGAATTGCCGAAGCAGGTTGCGACAGTGACACCGGGTTCGTTCGCGCGGAAAGGCGGCGCGAAAAGGGCGCCGGCCGGCCCTGCACCCGGGAACGGGGCAGCGAGCTTGCCGGCCAATAAACCCGGCAAGGGCGGGGCAGTTCCGGAGGATACCCGCGAAAAGCGGGCAGCTTTCACTGATGAGTCCGGTGCTGCACGGGCGCGCGGCGAAAGCGGCGTAAAAGAAGAGCGGGAGAAAAAGGGCGAACCCGAATCCGACATGGATTCAAGCATCAACGGCCAGGAGGTCGCGCGGCTTGCAAAAGTCCGTGACTTCCAGAAAGCATGGAGCGTCAAGGGCTCGACCAGGGCGGTCAAGACGCAAGCGGCAGAGCAGACGCAACCGGCGCGCCCGGCCGATGAGAAAACTCAGTCTTCTACAACGCTTGCCGGAGACAAATCGGATACCGT
>JAAZAB010000454.1 GCA_012514555.1 Lentisphaerota bacterium | reverse complement strand
GGAACGCCTCGATGCCGGGCGCAATCCGGGCCATGGGCCCGGCGTGCCCGAGATAGCGCCGCATCAAGCCTCTTTCGCTGGCGAGGAAACCGGGGAGCAGTTCGAGCCATACATCGCAATCGTGAATTTCCCCGAGCCTGTCCTGGAGTTCTTTAAGCGCGGCGATGGCGGGCTTGAAGTCATGGTCAAGGATGGGGGCAAGAATTTCGAGCGCGTAGCGCAGGCGCTTGGCGGCGATCCGCATGCGGTGGAGCGCCTCGATCTGTTCCGGATTCCGCACGGCTTTCGCGAAACCCAGCAGCGCATCGAGCCGGGCCGAGCCGGCTTCCCGGGCTTTATTCCGGGCTTCGTCCGCGACGGCCGCCGCGCCGGCGCGTTTGCGCCGGCCGATGGCGCGGGTGAAAAGGGCCATTTCACCCGGCAGCCCGGCGCCCTTGAACCGGCGCAGCGCCGATTCGACGCCGGCCTGGAGCGCTTGGCGGCGCCGGCGCTCCCGGAGCAGCAGCCGACGTATGCCGGGCCGCAACGCCGGATCGGACTCCAGCTTCAGCGCGCCGCGCAGGGTTGATATCGTCACGTCCGCGTCCCGCGCCGCGCCAAGCGCGCGGCCGAGCCGGCGTATTTCGCGCCGCCACTTTTTGGAAGCCCGGCCGGGGAAACAGCCGCGGAAAATGGAGAACACCGCGCGGAGCCGGCGGCATGCGACGCGTGCGCGGTGAACAGGCTCTACGCCGCGGCCTCGGCGCGCGAGCCGGGGCAGCTCGCGGCCTAGCGCGCGCCGCCGCTCTTCAAGGGCGGCGGCCGCGAGGCGCTCCAAACCCATGTCAGGGCGCTTTCCCATTTCATCCCGGATTTTGCGGGTTCACCTATATGGAGCAGTTCAACTGCTCCGAAGTTGTCTTCGCTCGCTGCAAGAGATTAATGTGAAACTTGCTGCTATGGCAAATGAACGCTGCTGATGCTGCACTTCAATCGCTATCGGTATCGCTATTCGGGATCGCTATCGTTCCTATCGCTTTCTTTTTCTTTCGATACCGATTTCGATAGCGATTTCGATTTCGATTTTCCCCTCTCCCAACTCAAAACTCAAAACTTCTGACCTTTCTTCTCAGGAGTCCGATGAATATTGGGAGTTCCGTGTTGGATATTGGATATTCGATTGATCTTCCCCAGGTTGAAACCTGCCTGTCCCAAAAGCCTCTCTTCACGCAGGCAGGAGATAATTTGGAAATCAGGAAAGCAGGAAGGAAATGGCCACTGTCTCCTCTCTTTTCCTGATGTTCCTGATTTCCTTATTCAACCCATATGGAGCAGTTTCGATTTCGATAGCGATTTCCCTCTCTCCCAACTCAAAACTCAAAACCCAAAACTCAAAACTTCTCCTCTCCCCTATATCCTATCCCCTCGTCCTCGAACTTGGATATTCGATTGCTCTTTCTTGGTTCACGCCTTTGCGCAGCGCTGGCGCGTGAGCGCCATCAGGCGCTGGTGCGCACCGGGGTCCGGTTCCGGGCCGGCCGGCCGGCGCTGGACGTATGTTCCGTCCGGCTTGAGGTCCCAGGCCTGGCGCCTGTCGTTCCACAGGATGCTCAATATTTCCCAGCATTTTTCGCGGAGCGCCCTCGGCTCGATGGCCGCGACTATTTCCACGCGCCCGAGCATGTTGCGGTACATCCAGTCGGCCGAGCCGATGTAGAATTCCCCGTCCACGGGGTCGGCCGCGCCGTTGCGGAAATAGAAGATGCGCGAATGTTCGAGAAAGCGGCCGACAACGGAAATTACGCGGATGTTCTCGCTCAATCCCGGGATGCCGGGCGCGAGGCAGCAGAATCCGCGCACTATGAGGTCAACTCCGACCCCGGCCTGCGAGGCCAGGCAGAGGGCGCGGCAGATGCCGTCGTCCTCGAGGCTGTTCATTTTTGCGATCAGGTGCGCCGGCTTGCCGGCTTTCCTGTTGGCGATTTCGCGCCCGATCATCTCCAGGAACCGGGCTTTCATGTTGATGGGCGCCACCAGGAGCTTCTTGTACTCGCGCTTGAGCGAGCGGCCGGTCAGGAAATTGAAGAACTCCACCAGCTCGGCCGTGATCTCCGGCCGCGTCGTGAACAGGCTCAGGTCCGTGTAGACGCGCGCGGTCTGGTCGTTATAGTTCCCGGTTCCGATATGGGCGTAGCACCGCAGGGCGTCGGATTCCTCGCGAATCACAAGCGCGATTTTTGCGTGCGATTTCAATCCGACCAGGCCGTAGACCACGTGGATGCCGGCCTTCTCCATCAATTGCGCCACGAAGATGTTGCGCTCCTCGTCGAACCGCGCCTTCAGCTCCACCAGGCAGACCACCTGCTTGCCCTCCTCGGCCGCCCGGATCAGGGAGCGGATCACGGGGCTGTCGTCGGCGGTCCGGTACAGTGTCATCTTGATGGCCAGCACCTTCGGGTCTTCCGTGGCGGCACGGATGAATCGCACGACGCTTGACGAAAAATCCTCGAACGGGTGATGGAAGAGCAGGTCGTTCTTGCGGATGAGTCCGAACAGGTCGGATTCCGGGTCGGACATGGCGGGCGGAACTTGCGGCGTCCAGGGCTCGTAGCGGAGGGCGGGAATCCTGTTGTCGGCCACGGGGTCGAGGTCGCGGTAGTCGAGCTCGCCCTGCATTTCATAGACGTCGGTTTCGGTTATCTCGAGCGCGTCCACCAGGTATTCAAGCATCCACGGGTCGGGGTTCGGGCCGTGTTCGAGCCGCACGATTTTCTCGAACCTACGCCGGCGGATTTCCTGTTCGATCATCTCCAGCAGGTCCTCGGCATCCTCCTCGTCGCGCTCCACGTCGGCGTTGCGGGTGATGCGGAACGGCATCACCTGCAGCACCGTCATGTTCGGGAACAGGCTGTCCAAGTTGTCGCGGACCATGTCCATGAGGCTCACGTAGAGCAGGCGGCCGCTGCCTCCGGGCGCGTCTATCCTGATCCATTGCGGCAGGGTCTTGGGTATCTTGATCCTGGCGAACAGCTGCTCATCCTCGCCGGGATGAGCCAGGGTGACGCCAAGGGATGTCGACAGGTTCGAGATGAACGGGAACGGGTGTCCGGGGTCAACCGCAAGCGGGGTCAGCACCGGGAACACGCGGCTCCTGAAATGTTCGTTGGCCACGGCGCGCTCGGGTTCGGACAGCTCCTCCCATTGCGACAGCAGGATGTTCTGTTCAGCCAGGGCCGGCTTGATGTGCTTGAGGTAAACATCCGACAGCTCCGTGAGCATGGGAATGACCCGCGAGCGGATCGCCGCGAGCTGCCGGGCCGGGCTCATGCCGTCAATTGATTTGCGGAGAATGCCGACCGCGACCTGGCGCTTGAGCCCGCCCACGCGCTTCATGAAAAACTCGTCAAGGTTGGATGTGAAAATGCCGAGAAAGCGCAGGCGCTCCAGCAGGGGCGTCCGGTCGTCCAGCGCTTCGTTCAGAACCCGGCGGTTGAATTCGAGCCAGCTCAGTTCGCGGTTCAGGAACTGGCCGGGAACTGCCGCTGGCCCGGTGTCCGGCGCCGGCTCGACCGGGGCGATGTTCGGGTTTTTCGATTTGCGGCCGCGCGGTTTCACGGTTCATCCTTTCAGGCAGATCATGGGCTCCAGCCGCGCAACCGGCCGGGCCAGACCGGCGCGGGCGGCAGAACGGATGACTTCGCCGACATCCTTGTATGCGCCGGGCGCTTCTTCGGCGATACCTTTGAATGAAGGGGTGCGTATGAGAATCTTGCGCAATTCGAGGCGCCGAACAACGTCGCGGCCCTGCCACTGGCGGAGCGCCTGCGAGCGGCTCATGCGCCGGCCCGCGCCGTGACAGGCAGAGCCGAATGCCGCGGCGCCGGCGCAGCCGGCCAGGATATAGGACTCCGTGCCCATTGTTCCGCCGATGAGCACCGGCTGGCCAATGGCCCTAAACGCCGCAGGTATGCCCGGGTGTCCGGGCCCGAGCGCGCGCGTGGCGCCTTTCCGGTGCACGAACAGTTTCTTGACGCGGCCGTTCGCCTCGTGCTCCTCCAGGCTGCAGAGGTTGTGCGAAACATCGTAAAGCAATGGAAGGACCGAGCCGGGCAGGATTTTGCAGAATGCGATGCGGACGAGATGCGTGAGAATCTGGCGGTTGGCCAGCGCGCAATTTGCCGCCGCGCGCATGGCGCCGAGATACGCCCTGCCTTCCTTCGAATGCAGGGGCGCGCAGGCCAGTTCCCGGTCCGGCAGGTCCAGCCCCGCTTCGCGGGCCGCAACCAGCATGCGCTTCGAAAATTCCGTTGCGATCTGGTGCCCGAGCCCGCGCGAGCCGCAGTGAATGCTGACCGCCACTTCGTCCGCGCGAAGGTTGAATGCTGCGGCTGCCCCGGCGTCGAGAATCTCGGCCACGCGCTGGACTTCGAGGTAATGATTGCCCGAGCCCAGCGTGCCCATTTCATCGCGCTGGCGCCGGCGCGCGGTCTCCGAAACCTCGGCCGGGTCCGCGCCTTCCATGACGCCCCCGTTTTCGATCCGCTCGAGATCGCCGCGCTCGCCGTGCCCGCGCGCCGCCGCCCACGCGGCGCCGCCCGCGAGCATGGCGTCGGTCTCCCGCGCGTCCAGGCGCAGCCGCCCCCGGCCGCCCAGGCCCGCCGGCACGGAAGCGAAGAGCGCGTCCGCCAGGTGTTCCATGCGCGGCCGGATTTCATCGGCCGGAATGCCGGTCAGGAGCGTCCGGACCCCGCAGGAGATGTCGAACCCGACTCCGCCGGCCGAGACCACGCCGCCCTCGTCCGCGTCGAATGCGGCCACCCCGCCGATCGGGAAGCCGTAGCCCCGGTGGGCGTCGGGCATGGCGAACGCGGCATTACGGATGCCGGGCAGGGCCGCCACGTTCCGGAGCTGGTCCAGCACCTGTTCGTCCATCTCCTTCAGCAGTTCTTCGCTGCCGAAGATGACGCACGGCACGCGCATGCTGCCCTCGGGCTCCATCTCCCACTTGCAATCCGAGGTCTGTCTGAATCGTGCTAGATCCATGTCCTCGTCCATCCCCCCCGAACCCTGAACCCTCTTTCGCCCTCGTCCTCGACATTCGTTGTGCGTGCCTGTCCCCATTGTCCTTAGGGACTCCAGGGACACAAGGGACTCAATCCTCTGGGGCCGCAGACAGTTTATCTGTCCCCAGGGCTCTCCGATCCCTCTTTCGTCTCCTATATCCTCTCCCCTCGTCCTCGTTCTCGTCCTCGTCCTCGTCCTCGAACAGCCCCCGATCCCGATAGCGATAGCGATTTTTCCCGTCTCCCAACTCAAAACCCAAAACTCAAAACCCAAAACTTCT
>JAAZAB010000453.1 GCA_012514555.1 Lentisphaerota bacterium | reverse complement strand
GTTGCGCGCGATCATGATCAGCCAGCTCAGGAAGCCGCGGTCTTCATAGCCGTCAATGCTGCGCAGCGCCCGGAGCCAGACCTCCTGGAAAACGTCGTCCGCGTCGCCCGGCCGGTCCGTCATGTTGAGAATGAACCCGTAAAGCGGCCTTCGATGCCGCCCTATCAGTTCGTCCAGAGCGCCGGAGTCGCCCGAACGATATCTCGCCAGCAGTTCACGGTCCGACATCGGGCGCGAATCCTTTCCCAAAGTCCCGTTCGCGGCGGCTCGACAGTGTAACGGGTCAGCCGCACGTTTTATTGTACAGCGATACGCCCAATTTCCAGGCGCCCAAGTAGGCGAGGAACATCTCGCGGCCCCAGCAGCAGGCAAACTGCGCGATTGTCAGGTCCGAGACCATGACGATCCACAGCGCAATGCCCGCAACATTGAGAATGAATATCACCGCGTACGAGAACAGGTGGCCGCACAACTGGATATCCGTCTGGTGTTCGCGAAGGCTGGCAAGAGTGAACGTGAAATGCAGGCCCCAAGTGAAGCCCGTGAGCCCCAGCCAGAGCAGATGCCAGGGCCGCATGTCGAAGAAGAGGGACGCCGCGAAATACGCCGCAACGACAATGACGGCGTACAGCGGGAAGAAGTAGGGCGCCAGCGTGATGAGGAAGTTGGTTTTTGACAGGGTCACGCTGCCGCCGTTCCCGGAAACGCGCAACCTGCCGACGCGCGCGCCGAAAGCAATGCCCCAAAGCGCATGAGTCAGCTCGTGGGCCAGGACGTAACTCCGGGCTCCTGCCGGAAGCAGAGCGAAAAGAACGAGCCACAGCGCGAAGCCCGCCGCCAGCGCCAGCGCCGGGGCGGGAACGATCCAGGCGCTTTCGGAAGGGATTTCCCGAACCATGCGGAGCAGCGCAAGGGAGGCGGCCGCGCAGCCTGGAAGCAGCAGCAGGCCGATAATGAACCGAAGCGCGCGCATGGCGGGCGGGCTCCCTTCAAATCCGGCTGCGCGGTCTGATGCCGGGCATTGTCACAGCGATATGTCGTCGCGCTTGTGCGCCTCTCTGCGCTGCACGGCATCCAGAAAGATGTCCGCGGATTTTTCCGATTCCGCGATGTCGGCCGGAATCATGCCTGCAATTTCGAAGACCTTTCGGATCGGAGGCCGCATCTTTCTTATCGCGCATGAGCCCTTCTGATCCTTCATGAACTTATGCGCGGTAAGAATGGCGCGCAGGCCTGCGCTGCTTATGTAATCCAGGTTGCCGAGGTCGAAGACCAGCGACTTTGTGGCCGGCTCGAGCACGGCCTTCATCTGCTCAACGAACGATGCCGCGGTCTCGCTGTCCAGGCTGCCGCTCACTTTTACGATTGCCGCGCCGGCGTCTTTCCGAACGATCTTGATTTCGAGGGGCATGGAGTGTCTCCTTTAACAAGGGTCATACTGCAAATGTTACGGATATTGCCCGATTAGGCAAGCGCAATCCCCATTCGATGATTTTGGGCATTGCCGCGTCAAGAAAGCCATACGTCCGGCCCGCCAGGGACGCCCGCCTTCCATTTCCGGCTGTTTTCGTCATGCGTGGCTTGGGAACACGCCTTTTGACCGGAGAAAAGTCAGTATCCGGTTGACCGCCTCGGCAGTGCTGATTTCCTCGACGGGCAGGGCGATGGCCGGGCTGGCCGGGATGTCGTATGGCGCGTTCACGCCGGCAAAATTCTTTATCTCGCCCCTTCGGGCTTTGGCATAGAGGCCGGTCTTGTCTCTTTTTTCGCACCATTCCGCCGAGGCGCCGGCAAATACCTCGAAAAACCGGGCGCTGCCCACTATTTCCGCCGCCTGCGCCCGGATCGCGGCCGACGGAGACACGAAGGCGCAGATCGTCATTATGCCCGATTCGTTCGCCAGCCGCGCGATTTCAGCCACGCGCCTTATGTTTTCGCCGCGGCCTTCCGCGCTGAAATCGAGCTCGCGGTTTATGCCGAGTCTCACATTTTCGCCGTCCAGCACCATGCAGACAGCGCCAAGGTCGAAAAGCTTTTTTTCCAGCGCGTAGGCGATTTTCGTCTTGCCGGCGCCGACGAGGCCGGTGATCCAGATGGTCGCCGGCTTCTGGCGCCAGCGCTCGATGCGCTCCCTTTGCCTTATCAGGCTCTGGTGGTGGACAAGGGACGCCACAACCGGTTCCATGCCGGCAATCCGCGAGGGGAGGCTGTCGGGCGGTTCGCGGTCGATTACGATCCCGGCCGCCGCGGTGTGGTTGCTGGCCGGATCGATCAGAATGAAGCCGCCGGTCGCGCGGTTCTTGCCGTAGGTGTCGATGAAGAGCGGGGATGTGGCGGTAAAGACAACGCGGCCGATTTCATTCAGGGCGAGGGGCGCGGGGGCGATTCTCGCCAGCGAGTCTACATTCATCCGGTAGCGCACTTCATCCACGCGGAGCCGCGCCAGCTTCGTAGTGTGCTTGATAAAATACGGCTTGTTAAGGTCCATGGCTTCCTCGTCCATCCACACGACCATGGCCTCGAAGTGCTTTTCCGCGGACGGCACGTTGTGCGGGTGCGCAAGCATGTCCCCGCGGCTGATGTCGAGCTCGTCCTCGAGCGTTACGGCCACCGACATCGGCGGGAAGGCGCATTCCAGGTCGCCGTCGAACGTGACGATGGACTTGACCCGCGTGACCTTCCGCGACGGCAGCGCCATGATCTCGTCGCCCTTGCGGATCACGCCCGAAGCGACCTGGCCGCAATATCCCCTGAACCGCTGGTCCGGGCGCAGCACGAACTGGACGGGAAAGCGGAGGTCAATCAGGTTGTGGTCGCTTGCTATGTAAACGTTTTCCAGTATTTCCAGCAAGGACTCGCCCCTGTACCACGGCATGTTCCGGGAGCGCGAAACGACGTTGTCGCCATTGAGCGCGCTGATCGGGATGAAGCGGATGTCCGGGATGGAAAGCTTTGCGGCGAAATCGGTGAAATCGCTCCGGATCCGGGCGAACGCGGCCTCAGAATAGCCCGCCAAGTCCATCTTGTTGACGGCCACGACAAGGTGCGGCACGCCGAGCAGGGCGGCGATGAAAGCGTGCCGCCGGGTCTGCGTGAGCACGCCGTTCCGGGCGTCGACCAGCACGATGGAAAGGTTCGCCGTGGACGCGCCGGTGGCCATGTTGCGCGTGTACTGCTCGTGGCCGGGCGTGTCGGCGATTATGAACTTTCGGGCCGGCGTGGCGAAATAGCGGTAGGCCACGTCGATCGTGATCCCCTGCTCCCGCTCCGCCTTCAGGCCGTCGGTAAGCAGTGCCAAGTCGAGCTTCTCGGCCGACGACTTCTCCCTGGACACCCTTTTAACGGCCAGGAGCTGGTCTTCGCAGACATTCTTGGAGTCGTGCAGAAGCCGCCCGATGAGGGTGGATTTCCCGTCGTCAATGCTGCCGGCGGTCGAAAAGCGCAGCAGCTCCTTGCGCTGGTTTTCCTCGATGAAACGCTCGATGCTCATTTTAGAAATAGCCTTCCCGCTTTTTCGTCTCCATCGAGCCCTCGGCGTCGTGGTCTATGACACGCGTTGACCGCTCGGAAACCCGCACAGTCATCATTTCTTCGATGATTTCCGGCACGGTCGCCGCCGTGGAGCGGATGGCGCCGGTGCAGGGGTAGCAGCCGAGGGTGCGGAAGCGGCACATGACGCGCTGCGGCTTTTCGCCCTTCCTGAGCGGAACCGTGGTGTCAACGGGAATGAGCTGTCCCTCGCGCGCCACCATGTCCCGCTCCTTGGCGAAATACATAGGCACAACGGGGATTTTCTCGGCGTGGATGTACATCCATATGTCCAGCTCGGTCCAGTTGGACAGGGGGAACACGCGCATTGACTCGTTCTTGTTCAGCCGGGCGTTGTACAGGCTCCAAAGCTCCGGCCGCTGGTTTTTCGGGTCCCACTGCCCGAACTCGTCGCGGAATGAGAATACCCGCTCCTTCGCGCGCGACTTCTCCTCTTCGCGCCGCGCTCCGCCGAACGCCGCATCGTATTTCCCAGCCTTGATGGCGTCCAGCAGGCCTTGCGTCTTGAGGATGGCGCAGCATTTCTGGGTTCCCAGCTTGAACGGGTCGGCTGTTCCTGCTTGCGGGTGCCTGTGGACGATTAGTTCGGCGCCGATTGATTTCACAAACCGGTCCCTGAACTCGTACATCTCGCGGAACTTCAGGCCGGTGTCCACGTGCATCAGGGGAAAGGGGATCGGCCCGGGATAAAAGGCCTTGCGCGCCAGGTGGACCATCACGGACGAATCCTTGCCCGCCGAGTAGAGCATAACCGGCCGCTCGAATTCGGCCACGACTTCGCGCATTATGAAAATGCTTTCGGATTCCAGCTGCCGCAGGTGCGTTACGTTATGACCTGTCTTATCCATGATCAATGCCCGGAAAGGTAATCCAGCACCAGCCTTGCCGCCTGGTTCACCGTCATGCCGGTGGTGTCCAGCGTGATCTCGGGGTTCCGCGGCGCCTCGTAGGGGTCGTCTATGCCGGTAAAATTCTTCAGCTCGCCCCGCCGCGCCCTGCCGTACAAGCCCTTGACATCGCGGCGCTCGCATTCCTCAAGGGGCGTGGAGACGTGCACTTCAATGAAGTTCCTGCACATGTTCCGGACGGCGCGCCGCGAATCCGCGTAGGGCGAGACAAAGGATGCGATCACTGTGACCCCGTGTTTTTCGAGAAGCGCGGCGATATGGCCGACGCGCTTCAGGTGGTCTTCGCGCTCGGCGCGCGTGAACCCGGTTCCGGGGAAAAGGCTCCGGATGCTGTCGCCGTCCAGCCGTTCGACGTCCACGTTCCGGAGCGCCAGTTCCCGCGCCACCTCGTCGGCGATCGTGCTCTTTCCGGATCCCGACAGGCCGGTGAACCACAGCACGGCCGGCCTGGTAGTCATTCCGTGTTTTGCCATTTGCCGATACCTATTGTGCTTCGCCGGCTCCGCGGCCGTCAGCTTATGATTCCCTTGATGTATTCCCTGGTGAGGGGCCGGCTTGGGCGCTCGAAGAAATCGGAGGCGGGCCCGTGCTCGACGAGTTCGCCCAGGTATACGAAGACGACGTAGTCGGCCATGCGCCGGGCCTGGCGGAGAATGTGCGTGACCATGACAATGGAATAGCGGCTTTTCAGCTCCATGAAGCGCTCTTCGATGTGGCGGCTCGACACGGGGTCCAGTGAGGAAGTCGGCTCGTCCGCAAGTATGATTTCCGGCTCCACGGCCAGGCCCCTGGCGAGGCAGAGCCGCTGCTGCTGGCCGATCGAAAGCCGCGTTGCCGGCGAATGCAGACGGTCCCTGACCTCGTCCCAGATGTTCGCGAGGCGCAGGTATTTTTCAACAATCTCGTCCAGCGCCTTTTTCCCGCGCATTCCGTGGATTCTCGGCCCGTAAGCCACGTTTTCATAAATCGACATCGGCAGCGGGAACGGCCGCTGCGACAGAAGCCCCATCTTTCTCCGGACCGCGGTGACATCCACGGCCGGGCCGTATATGTCCTCGCCGTCAACGAGCACGCGGCCGGTGACGCGGTTGCCGTCGCCGGTCTCCATCAGGCGGTTGAAACACCGAAGCAGCGTGGTCTTTCCGCAGCCGGACGGCCCGATGATGGCGGTGATCTTCCTGTCCGGAATGGAAAGGTTTATGTTTTTCAGCACGTGCGCGCCGCCGCGGTGAACGTGAAGGTTTTCGACCCGGATATGGTAATTGCCGTCCACGGGTCACCTCACAGTGTGCCTGGCGCATTTTGACGTGAGCAGCCGCGCAGCCAGGCTCAGGGCCAGGATCATGATTGTCAGGATGAAGGCGCTGGCATAGGCGCGCTGCCGCACTTCGGGCAGGGGGCTGCCGAGCTGGAAGAATATGGCCAGCGGCAGCGTTGCCGCGGGCTCCATCAACGAAGCCGAAACCCTGTCGGTGAAGCCCGCCGTGAAGAGCACCGACGCAGCGTCGCCCATTCCGCGCCCGAATGCCAGGAGGACGGCGCTGACCATGCCCGGCAGTATCTGCCTTGTCACCACTTTCAGCGCCGTTTCGATCCTGTTCGCGCCCAGCGCGTAGGATGCCTCCATGAGCTCGGGCGGCACCAGGCGTATGAGCTCGTCCAGGGCGCGCGCCATTCCCGGCATGATCAGAAGGCTCACGGCTATTATGCCGCCCATGAGCGAGGCCCTGAGCCCCATCGCCAGCATGAACGCGAACGCGAACGCGCCGTATACGATCGAGGGCACTCCGCTCAGCACGTCCAGCGCGCCGCGCACGGCGGCCGCCAGGCGCGACGCGCGCGCCGCATGGATGTTAAGGTAAAGCGCGACCGGCAGGCTTAACAGGATGGCCAGCGCGGTCGCGCCCGTCGCGAGGGCCAGCGAGCCGACGATGGCGTTGAGAACCCCGCCCTTGCCGCCCAGGTAGAAGCCGCTTCCCGGCCCCATCGTGATCATGTCGAGGCTCATTGCAGGAATGCCCGTCACGATGACCGCGCCCAGGATCAGGAGCAGGCTGCCGGCCACGATCGCCGTCGAGAGCGCCATGAGCGCCCGGAAGAAGGCTTCCTCCATACTCCTTCTCATGGTCACT
>JAAZAB010000452.1 GCA_012514555.1 Lentisphaerota bacterium | reverse complement strand
TTTATCCCAAAATAGAAATACGGTCATCATTGCATAGAACGGCCGTCAAACAGGCATTTTCTCCTTCCAAAACCCCTCGCGATGGCCGCCGTAGGCGGAGATCGCGAGGGGTTTTGCAAGAGCCTCATGCAATATTGTTTTGACAGTCTTGTCGTGATAGAAAGAAAAAAGAGTGCATATGTAGATGCGATCATAATATTCCGCATCTACGCGTTTCAGCATGCCCTTGAAGAGGCGGACAGTGTCCCCTTTACGCAAATGGTAAGCACCAATCTTCAACAGTCCAAGTGGCGGAAACTTGTTTTTATAATCTGGTTCAACTAAAAGGACATTCATACCTATTCACACACCTGTTTCAAATCCAACGGGGCTTACTGTGGACGCAACACCTTTGGCCCATGCGCCAGCACATAGCAAGTGCCGCGTCCCTGCCCCCGGCGGGCAATGATTTCCCGTCCGGCCAACGCAACGAAAAGGGCCTTCACTTTGGTCTCCCCCAGCCCCAGCAGCGACATGGCATCCTTGCGGCTGATCTGGCCGTGGTCCAGCAGATAAAGGAGGATGCGGGCCTCTTCAACGGGCAACTTATCCGGATCGGGCGTAATCGGGCGTAATCGGGCGCACCCGTTTATTTTCGTACGTTTTCGGGTGTCGAGCCGCCCGTTTCCGCCGTTTTCCCGACACCAGCCGCCGGCCGGTAGAACTCCACGTCCACGAAGTCGCCCTTTTCCCGGATGCGGGGCTCGGCCAGCCCCTGGGCGATGCAGGCGGACTTGATGCGCTGGATGCCGCTGCCCCATTGCTCGATGTACCCCAGCGCCTTGAACACGCGGGCGATGACCCGGTTGCGGATCTCGGAACGGCCCTCCAGCAGCGCCTCGGCCGTGAAGGTGTTCGGGAAGCCGCCGGGGGAGACCACGTTCACGATATCGTCATAGACGCCGACCTTGATGTCGCGCCCCTGGTTCGTGTAGTCGCGGTGGATCACGGCGTTGACCAGCGCTTCGCGCAGGGCCGCCTCGGGGATCTCGTAGGTGTCGGTGCGCTGCAGGCCCTTGATCTCGCCGCGCAGGGAGATGTGGTTCTTGACGAAGACCTCGACCTGCTCTAACTGGGTGAACAGGTCGCCGGCGTACTCCTTGCGGTCCAGAAACACGCTCATGTCCGTGCCCTTGAAGCGGGCGCACTTGGCGGCGACGTGCGGCAGCAGCCCGAGCAGGATCATCAGGCCCTGCGTGGGATAGTCCGTCCCCTGCTCCTGCTGGGCGAGTTTCAGGTTCTTCAGCTTCTCGGCGTCCAGCGGCTTGCCGATCGCCGCGAACCGGGTCAGCAGAGGGTGCAGGTCTAGCGCCGACAGGGTCGTGTCGCGGTAGACCTCCTCGTCGAAGCTCTGGTTCCGCCGCTGCCGCTCCAACTCCAGGATGTGTTCAAAATCCGCCTTGCGGTTTGAAGAACCGACGCGCAGGTAGGTGCCCTGGTTCTTGCCGCTTTCCTTGAGGTAATAGGGCAACAGGTTGCCGCGGAACACTTCGACAACCAAGACCGTCTTGCCTTCCAAATTGGCGGTGTACATCTCCGGCAGGATCGCCGGATGGCAGCGGTCAAAGATGATGGAGCCTATCTGGCTCTGGAGGGCAAGGACATCCTCTTCCGGAAGCCAGACCTCTGCCCAGCTCGATTCCGTCCGTGCACCGCGCGCTGGTCGCGTGCGTGCGCGACGCGCTCCGTAACTGCCCGCCGCCTGCAGGCGCGGCTGAGCCGGCATGGTCCCAGCTAGACCGCGCGGCGCGGGAACAGGGCGTGGACGCCTTCCTTTTCCCTTGGCTGGCCGCCCACTATCCGGCCCGTTTCGGCGCATCCGCCGCGCGCCCCGACAGCGTGCCTGGCGCTTGGCGCGCGCGCGTCTTGAGCGACCTGCCGCGCGTGGCACTGCGCCAGCGCCAACTCGCAGACCTGGCGGCTGGGTTCGCGCGCGCCGGAC
>JAAZAB010000451.1 GCA_012514555.1 Lentisphaerota bacterium | reverse complement strand
CTCCCCTATATCCTATCTCCTCTCCCCTATATCCTATACCCTCGTCCTCGAACTTGGCTATTGGATTTGGATATTGTATATTCGCCTGAAAACGCAGGTATTCGCTAACCCGTTCCTGGTTTTCCTGTCCCAATGTTCTTTCTCGTCCAACCCCCTGAACCCCGAACCCCGAACACAAGGAAGCAACAGGAATGCCATCTGAAACAATCATTGCCGCGTCTAACATCTGCCAGGCGGCCGTTCCGCTTATCTCGCTTCTCGCGTATGTTCCTCAGTGGGCCAAGCTTTTGCGCACCAAGTCGAGCGCGTCAATCTCAATGCGTTCATGGTGCGCCTGGACCGTTTCCGGCTCGTTCGCCCTGTTCTACGCTGTCACTCAGCTCCTTCTGAATGGAAGAGGGTGGGCGCTGGTTCTTTCCTCGTCCCTTGGCTTGGCCTTTGTTCTCTGCACCTTGTTCCTCGTCGTCAGGTTTCGACACGGTTCCATTCACTGCGGCAAGGACGCGGGCCAGATCGTAAAACAGCGGCAGAACAGAGACTCGGAGGCGAACGAATGAACACTGACAATAATGATGCTTGGCGCGAGAAGGTTGTCCGCAACGCACGAATCATGTCTCAGGCAAAATGGAGTCCGGTTGCGGATGACATTCCGATCCGCGGGGGAGGGGAGTTCAAGGCCGGTGTCACTTATACCGGCGTGCCCTATTCCAATGGCGGTGTGGACGGGCGTTTGATCGGGTTCGATGTGAATCTCAGGACATTCCTGGCAGCCGTGGAAAACCCGCATAGTGTCTTGTATACAAAGGACTTGCGGGGGCAGCGTCGCAATTCCGCCGCCTTTTACGGAATGGTATGCTCAGCATTCACATCGTATTCGTTGCAGGTGGCAGTGCAAATCGCCAGCAGTTTTCACGGCCCGCCTCACCGCGAAGGCGTTGAGCCCGCGCATCCGCAATCGGCGCAAGGCGCCCGGGCCGGGGACGTTCTATGGTTCAGCGGACATGTCGAGATCGTCACGCAAGTCACGGCCGCGCCGGGTGGCGCGGTTTCCAGTGTCCGCGTCGAGGATAGCTGGCCGCCCACCACGCGGACCAAGAATTATACGGCGCAGGGCTTCGATGACTACCTTGCTGAGCGCAAGGCTGTGCTGTACCGCATTAACGATTACGATGCCTGGCGCGGCCGGAACCGCGCGGAAGCTTTTTTGTTCCCGGACCATGCGATGGATGCGGCAGCGCCCGAAATCAACCGGGTCCTGCTGCTCGATTGCGGAGACTGGGTCGCCTACCGCAAAGATCAGCCAGTCATGTTTAACATCATGGACCGTGATGGCCGCGGCGTAATGGCGCTGGTCATCGCGAGAGAGGGCGAGGAAGTCGAACGGGTCGCCGTGGATGGCCCGGGAATAGTCGCGCGCACCTTCACACGCTGCGGCGATTACACTGCTCGCTGCGCCATGAAAGACGGAACATTGAGCCAGGCTTGCGAGTTTTCCGTTTGCGGCCTTGATTCCAGCCTCACAGCCGGTCGTGTCGAATTGGGGAAGCCCTGGGAAATCATGTTCCGCGCCGAGAACATGAAAGCCATTCATGTCGTGATCGTCCCGGAAGGCGAGCTTGATATTTGCGGTCCGGTTGCGCCTTATTCCGTATTGTTGAGCGAGGAACATCGCCGCCTCGGGCGAGTGGCGATTCCAGCCGGCGCGCTTTCCCGTGCGGGCAAGTGCATCGCCTGTGTAACCGGAGAAAACCGCTACGGCAGGCTGAAGAATCGCCATGTCTTTGAGGCGGTCTAGCCCGACAGATGCGCTCATCTTGGCTGCCCGACGAGCGGCCGAATCCAGCCGAGCTGATACATTATGACTGCGACAGCGGTGTAGGTCAGGGCCATGAGCAGGCCTGTGACAATGGGAGGTTGACTAAGCCTGGAAAGAGAAATCGAATATCCAATATCCAACAAGGAATTCCTGCTTTATTCTCCGGCGGCCGGGGCCGTCCGCCCTCCAACTGGGACGCATCCGGAGCCTTTTCTGTAGCGCGCCACGGCGTGGCGCGATTCGACGCACATACGGCGGCCCTTCGGTGACTGATTATTCTGAATCCTGGCGTCTGTTTATGAACCCTTGGTCCTTGGATTTGGATGGGAGCAAGCCCCCGCCACCGGCGAAGATGCGCGACCGGAATGGCCTTTCTGTGTAGCCGCGCCGCTGTGCGGCGCGCTGGCGCGGATGAACACGGATTTTGCGATTGGTCAGAGTGCGGCAGACGCAAGG
>JAAZAB010000450.1 GCA_012514555.1 Lentisphaerota bacterium | reverse complement strand
TGCCCCCTCTCCCCCCTCTCCCCTCTCAAATCCTATCCATCGTCCCGATACCGAGAAGTGACAGGCCCTTGCGGAGGATCGCGCCTGTCAGGCCGCAGAGCCGGACGCGGCTCTCGCGAAAACCCGCATCGGCCTTGAGAAATGGCACGTTCTGGTAGAACGAGCTGTAAAGGACGGCCAGATCGTAGAGATAGTCGGCCAGCATGCTCGGCTTGAAAGAGGCCGCGGCCAGCATGACGGCGTCCGCAAAGCCGGCAGCCTTGACGGCGAGCGCGCGCTCGTGTTTTTCCGTGAGCCGGATCGGGTGCGCGGCCAGGTCGGAGGACGGGAAGCGCTCGGCGAACTTGTCCTGGACGCTGCGGATGCGGGCGTACGCATATTGAAGGTAGGGCGCTGAATTGCCGTTCAGGGCCAGGGCTTTTTCCCACGTGAAGACAACCAGGCTCTGCGGGTTCTGGCTCAAATCCGCGTATTTGACGGCGCCTATTCCCACCGCCCTGGCAACCTCCGCCTGGCGATCCGCGGGCATCTCAGGGCTGGCTTCCCGGACAACAGCCAGGGCCTTGGATTCCGCCTCGTCAAGCAGCCGCTCCAGCTTGATCACGTTGCCCTCGCGTGTGGAAAACGTGCCTTCCGGCAGGCGCATCAGCCCGAACCAGACGTGGTCAAGCCGCGTTTTCACGCCCAGCTTCCGGCTCACCGTGAAAACCTGCTTGAAATGCAGCTGCTGCCTCTCGTCGGTAACGTACACGATCAGTTCGGGATTGAACTCCTCCACCCGCCGCTGAATCGTGGCAATGTCAGTTGTCGCATAGTTGAACGCGCCGTCGCTCTTGCGCACCAGGCAGGGCGGCAGCTTCTCGTCATCGAGAAACGCGACGATGGCGCCTTCGCTTTCCCGGGCCAGCCCCGCGGAAGTAAGCTGCTCCACCACTCCGGCAAGACGGTCATTGTAAAAGCTCTCGCCGCGGACCATGTCAAACGCAACGTCCAGCCGCTTGTATATCCGGCTGAACTCGCCCATGCTCAAATCCACGAACCGCTTCCACAGCGCCAGGTTTTCAGGATCGCCGGCCTGGAGGCGAACCAGTTCTTGCCGGCATGCGTCCAGCCATTCGGGGTCCTCCTGCGAGCGCTTGTAGCTCTCGCGGTAGATTCGCTCCAGCTCGTCAATGGGCTCGCTCTCCAGCGCCTTGAGATCAACGCCCTTCTTGAAGCCCATGATAATGATGCCGAACTGGGTGCCCCAATCGCCAAGATGATTGTCGGAAATTACCCGCCAGCCCAGGAACCGGTGCAGGCGGTCCAGCGCGTTGCCGATCACCGTTGACCTGATGTGGCCGATGTGCATCGGCTTGGCAACGTTCGGGCTCGAGTAGTCCAGGATCATGGTCCGGCCGGACCCCGGCTTCGGCACGCAGAGGTCCGGATCGGCCGCCATCCGCTCCATGTGCGCGCCAAGCCACGCGTCATCGAGCGTGATGTTGATGAACCCCGGGCCGGCCACTTCAAGCCTGGCAACGCTCTCATGCCGGGCGCGGCCGGCAATCCGCCCGGCCAGCTGCCTCGGGTTCTGCTTCAGTCTCCTTGCCAGGCCCATGGCGGCGTTGCACTGGTAATCGCCGAATTCCGGGGAAGCTGTCGTCATGACGCGAAGGTCGGCCAGGCCTTCCTGCGCCTCCGGAAATTCCTCGGCAAACGTCTTGCGCATCCAGTCCGAAAGCATCTGTTCAATCGAGTTCACCTTTTATTTCTCCGTGTGCCTGGCGCCAGTCTGCAAAGTTTCCTGATGTTCCTGATTTCCTTATTTCACACCTTTTCCAAAATACAGGAGACTATTTGGAGGAAGGAAAAGGCCTCAGTCTGCCCTCTTTTCCATCCAAATCGCTATCGGTATCGGTATTCGGTATCGCAATCGGCATCGGTGTCGTTATCGCCATCGGGATCGCTATCGTTCCCGTCGCTTTCTTTTTCTTTCGATCCCGATAGCG
>JAAZAB010000449.1 GCA_012514555.1 Lentisphaerota bacterium | reverse complement strand
TGGTGAATGGTTGGACTTGGATACGCCCATTCTCATCTGTCGCTCACTTGGACATTGGATATTCCTTGTTGGTTATTGGATATTCTCTTGATGTCGTTCACCTATTCAGTAGAGCATCAGCAGAGTTGATTTGCCATGGCAGCAAGTTTCACATAAACCTCTTGCAGCGGGCGAAGACAACCGCGGAGCAGTTAAACTGCTCCATATAGGATCATACGCACCCGGCAATATGGAAAATTCCTTCAATGCCACGCTCGTTGCGGACGGGCACGCGCACGTCTACCCGGGCTACAATCTCGCGGACTGCTTTGCCGCGCTCGACGGGAACCTGTCCAAAATTGCCGGCCGTCTCGATGCGGGCGGAACGCGCGTGGTGAAGGCGGCGTTCCTGGCCGAGCGAAGCGACTGCCGCTTCTTTGCGGAGTGGGAAAAACGCCCGCCCAAGGCCGGGGCCTACACGGTGCGCGCAACCGCCGAGAGAGCCGCGCTCATGGTGCGGCGCGGCGGGGAGCTCGCGTTCTACCTGCTGGCGGGCCGCCAGGTTGTCACCTCCGAGCGCCTAGAGTGGCTGGCGCTGGTTCTGGCCGGGGACGTGCCGGACGGACTGGGCGCGGGCGAGACGCTTGAGCGCATCCGGACGGCCGGCGGCGTGCCAGTCCTGTGCTGGGCGCCGGGCAAGTGGTGGTTCAAGCGCGGCCGCGCGGTCCGCAGGCTGCTCGCCGATTACGAGGCGGGCGATTTCCTGCTGGGCGATACAACTCTGCGGCCGGGCCTGTGGCTGACGCCGTTCCTGATGCGCCGCGCGCGGCGCATGGGCCATCGGCTCCTGGCCGGCTCGGACCCGCTGCCGATCGCGGGCGAAGAGCGGGTCATGGGCACTTATGGATTCGCCATGCGCTGCGCCTTCGATGAAAGCAGGCCGGCTGACTCGTTGCGCAACGCGCTGCTCCATGGCGGCGGCATCCGGTTCATGGGCCGGCGCGGCGGCGCGCTCCATGTCCTGCGCCGGCTGGCGGCCAACCAGGCCGCCAGGAAGAAAGCGCAGCGCTGAAACGGGCATGTGCGCCGCGCCGGTGTCAGCCAGGGCGGGCATCCGGGACCGGGCCGGAGATTATCCCGGATTTTGCGATTGGTCAGAGTTAAGCATCGTTCATTTTTCAAACGCAAAATCCGGGATTATGCGCAGCTCGCGCTTGAATATCCTGCGAAACAAATCGCCTTTCCCGCCCGCGGCGGCCATGTCCGCCGCCGCATTCTTCACAGTCTTGCATCGCACTGTCACCTGCGCCGGCTCGACGGCGCACGCGAGAGCGCTGACGGCGTTCGCGCGGGAGCTGTCCAGGCCGTCGGCCACCCGCAGGATTGCGGCCAGCGCGGCCGCGCGCTGCCGATCCGGCTGGGAGAGCGCCCTGAAATGCCCGTGCCGCATGGACGGCAGCGCGCGCCTGTGATAGCGGGCTATCGCGGCCACAACGCGCCGGAAGCGCCCGCCATAGGCGAGTTCGGGCGTCTCCAGGATTATTTCGAGCGAGGCCTTGTGATGCTTGCGGCCGCCGCGCGACCACCCGATATCGTGCAGCCAGGCCGCGCATTCGAGCCGGTCGCGCTCCGCCTTTCCAAGTCCGTGCAAGGCCCGGAGCCCGTCGAAAAGCGCGAGCGCCAGCATGGCCACATGCCCCGAATGCTCTTCGTCCCCGAGCAGCGCGCGCACAAGCGCGCGCGCATCGGCAACGCGCCGGCTTTGAACCTTTGACCCCGGCGCCCCGGCGAGGGATTCCAGGGCGAGGCCCTCCTCGAACATGCGCGCGAAAACACCGGGCAATCCTTTCCCGGACAGCGCCCGCGTCGTGGCCTCCACGTCGTACGGCGCCCGGTAATGGCGGACGGCCGCCTTGCCGCGCGATGCCGTGACGATTGCGTAGGC
>JAAZAB010000448.1 GCA_012514555.1 Lentisphaerota bacterium | reverse complement strand
GAAAACCGGGAAAGACGCCTATGAGATATTGATTGAAAAGTCTGCAAATGTGAACACGAACGTGTTTATCCTCCCGCATTTCGCGGGCGCGGCAACGCCCTACATGGACCCGGATGCGAAGGGCGTCGCCCTTGGGCTTGGTATCGACACCACGCGCGAGGAGATATTCAAGGCGATACTTGAGGGAATCACTTTTGAAGCGATGGTGAACCTTGAGTGCCTTGAAAAGGCGGGCATCGCCGTGAACGAGCTGCGCGTGTCGGGCGGCCTGGCAAAGTCGGACTACATGCTCCAGTTGAAGGCGGACATGATGGGCAGGAAGATCGTGTCCTTGAACGCGTCCGAGGCCGGCACGGTTGGCGTGGCGATTCTGGCCGCGGCGGCCGGCGGCATTTTCAAGTCGATTGACGAAGCGGTCTCCAGGCTGGTGACGGTGAAAAGGGAGTATCGCCCGGATGACAAGCGCACCCTGGCATACGCGGAAAAGTTCCAGACCTACAAGAAGATATACCCTGCCTTCAAGAGCATTTCTGCTTCGCGCGGCGCCTGACGTTTTCTAGACATTGACTTGCGCACATTCGGAAAGGCTAATTTTGCATAGGAGGGATCAATGATGAATGACCCTAACAGCAATGACAAGGATGCGCAAAAGGCGGGCGGCGCTGAGCTTGCGAAAGAGGTTGAGAAGAAATGCGAAGCATGGGGGGAGAACATTGACAAGAAGGCCGACGCCCTTGTTAAGAAGCTTCCGCCTCCCGTGAACGCATTGCTGGACGCCGTGTGCATGACTGTTATCTTTGCCGGGATAACCTGGGTGCTGGTCAGGATGAACCGGCTCCCGGTCATGCCGTCCTGGAAAACGTTCGGCATTCTCGCCGGCGCGATATTTGTCGTAAGCCTGATATACAGGCTGATGATCAAGCCCAAAAAACAAGGAAAATGACAATGAAAAACCATGGGGCCTTTGATGCGTGCGCGGCGGATTTCCCCCGGCTGCCGGGCGAAAAATCGGACGTTGCGCGCCTGCGCAGGGCGATCGAAGCCGCGCCGCGCGGCGTTCTCTATGTTCCGGCCGGGCAGTACGAGATAGACGAAACGCTGGCGGTTACAAACCTTTGCTCGCTGCTTTTTCACAAGTCAGCCGCGCTGCGCGCGGTTGCGCCGATGGAGTACATCCTGGCGTATGACGCCAAGGCCCAGCACGCGAAGGAAAACCTGCCGGAAGACTACAACCTGTTTATAAGGGGCGGCGATTTTGACGGGCGCGGATTGGCCAGTTGCCTGTTCCTGTCGGACTACCATCATTTCACACTGGCGGACATCACCCTTCGCAACGGGCTGAAGTTCGGGCTGAAAGTGAACGATCCGGCGCAGCGGAAAGGGTACGAACTGATTGCCGCCAACGTTTACTGCCGTTGCAACATGCCCGGCCTGGCCGGCAATGTCGGCATCCACACCAGCGGCGGCGACAGCCATTACACGGACTGTATCGTTGTGGATTATACGACCGGCGTTGAAGTCTCCGGGGGCGGCGCAAACCGCTTCACCCGTTGTCATGTCTGGGGCGGCTGCATTCCGCCGCGCAGGGCTGGCGAGGATTGTGAAATGCTCGTCAATTCCGTTTGCTTCAAGATCGCGGGCAACGCGACGCTTTTGCGGGACTGCTATGCCGACACGGGGAAAATCGGTTTTTACATCAACGGCACCACGTCCCTGCTCGGCTGCTGCTATTTCAACAACTTCTTTTTCAAGATGGATGACACAACCGTGATACGGCATGAGGCGGGCGAGGCGCTGGTTGCCGATTGCACCTTCATCAAGACGTCGCCGAAGTCCACGATATACAGGGGGCCCGGCGCGGGCGTAACCTGGCGCAACAACACCTACACCGGTTATGATGACGCCGATGTGCCGGCAGCCGACCGCACGGCAATACGAAACACGGAGACTATCTACGGCATCTGAACGCATGGCGCGCAGGCAAGCGTATTCTCTCCTGCAGCCTCGGCCGGCG
>JAAZAB010000447.1 GCA_012514555.1 Lentisphaerota bacterium | reverse complement strand
GAAACACAGCCCGTTCGGATCGTTCAATCCGTTCTCCGGACTGACAAAATGGTAGACGGGCCGATAGGGGTCCGCGGCCAGTCTCCGGCGAGATTCCGCGAAGCGACGCAGGGTGGCGTCTTGTCGGAGTCGCGCCTCCTGCTCTGCACGCGCCTCCGCCATGCGAGCGGTCTCATTCTGATTCAATGTATTGCTCCTTGCAGTCCCGGGAGCGAACGTCACTCTTCAGGCTGAGCCGGACCCGGGGCCGGCGATAGCCTGCAAGCGCTTATGCAAGCCCGGCATCGGCGCAAACTTGCTGAAAAGTCCCCTACAGGAGGCCAGAGTATGTGAATTGCCAGCGAAGGACAAGGCTGAAAACGCGAGGTTTCGGGTGAAGGAAGTCCGGAGCAAATCCGCGAACTCACGATGCGATACGCCCAGCCGGCGTACTCGATAGCGGTGCGATATACTTCCTGTTTCTCGCGGCCAAACGCCATCTCATTCTCCTTTTCGACCCCGATTCTGCTCGCTAACGGGGCGTTAACCACTCCCCGCAACCCGCTGGGCCGTCAGGGACCGCTCACACTGCGCTGACCGCCTCGCCATAGCGCCTGATGGCTTGCAGGTCCTTCCTGCCGAGCCGTTGTTTGGGATCGAATGTGGCGAAACTCGTCACGCTGCGGATCCCAAGGCCGGCGTACGCCCGTAAATCCTTCCGCATCACGGGAACAACGACCTCCTTGTTCTTTCCTATGTACAGCTCGTCCAGCCAGTATTCCAGGACGTGACACTCGCGGGGATCAAAAACCTTGAGCAGCCGGAGCAGGGCATTCCAGTTTCGGAGGTTGACGCTGCAGTGCGGATCGTCAATGGAATGGCGGAAGCAACGCTTGTAGGGGGCATATTCGAGAAAAACACCCGCCGCGGGCTTTACGGCCGAAGGGGGATCCATGGTTCCCATAAAAGCCAGGTATGCCAGCCGTGCATCCGCCTGGTCCCGGCGATTGGCCTTGAGCAGCGCGTTCATGACCGTCAATTCCTGGTCTGAATTGGACAGGCTCCGGCAGTGTTCGCAGTGACACCAGTAGCGGCCATCGTCAGACCATAAGAAATAGCGCCCGGTCGTCGGGTGATACCGCCGGCCCAGGCGCCGCGCATTCAGCGCAACCCGCTCCATCGCTGGCCGCGAATGGGGACAGAAGTTGAAATCGGGAATGCGCTTACCCTGCCAGTAATCGTGGAGAAACCAGGACGGATTCCGGCGGAATTCGGAGCGCGGCAGCAGGGTCGACATCGCGTGCAGTTCGTACTCCACGTCCAACCCCGCTTCCATCGTCCGCCTGGCCAGCCCATCCCGCTGGTTCGCGCCGCAGGCGGCGATATGCAGGTCGGCCCGCCTGGCATGTTCATCTCCGCCGCCATTGTGAATGCCCAGCAGGTTCAAGCCGGCGGCCTTCGCAAAATAAGGCCAGTCACTCGTTCGAACATCGCTGCACGTGTAGGGACACAGAACCATCCCGCGGTATTGGAAAGACACGTTCATTCCCCCTGTCCTATTTATCCGGCGACCTCCGGGGCCGGGCCATCGAGGCGCGCCTCGATGATGAGGCCTTCCCCTGACTTGACGGCCGCCATGTAATCCCGGCCGCAGCTCAGGCGCCGGGCGAAATCCATTCCGCACAAGCGCCTGCACCCGATCGAGTGTATGTCGGACCCGGCCGCCTTAGGCAGGGCGAAGCTGGACGCGTAATCAAGAGCATGCCGGTTGTATGCATCACTCCTGCCGCCATTGAGGACCTCGACGGCATCCACGTAATCGGGAACAAGTTTAACAATGTCCA
Organism: Lentisphaerota bacterium; assembly: GCA_012514555.1. GTDB lineage: Bacteria > Verrucomicrobiota > Kiritimatiellia > JAAZAB01 > JAAZAB01 > JAAZAB01. The sequence continues at coordinate 436 of JAAZAB010000447.1, read as the reverse complement.
CCCCTTCCCTGAAAGGGTGCGCATGAACCACCGATCCTCCGCCTTCATGGACGCGATCGCAATAGCGCAGCAAGTCCCAGGAAAGCAGATCGGGGTTGGCAAGCAGCCAAGCCTGGTCCAATCCGTAAGTCAGAAAGTGCGCCCACCCATGGCTGTATTCCCATCCGAAATGAACATCCAGCCCAATCTCGCGCCCCTTTCGCGCGGCCATGTTGTAGCCTCGGCAAAACATCTCGACCCGGTCCGCCCACGGCAGGTTCTCGGGAACAGTAGTATTGCCGTTGAAGAAATGGTCTGTAACGAAAATCCCTGTGTAGCCCAGGCGCTTGAAGTGCAGCGCCAATTCAGCCCCCGTGGATTCCGCGCACTTGCTGGTTTCTGAAGTGTGAAGATGCGTCTCGTATCTGTGCATTACTGCCATCCCGGCCTCAGGGTT
>JAAZAB010000446.1 GCA_012514555.1 Lentisphaerota bacterium | reverse complement strand
TATTCAGTGCAGCATCAGCAGAGTTGATTTGCCATAGCAACAAGTTTCACATAAACATCTTGCAGCGAGCGAAGACAACCGCGGAGCAGTTGAACTGCTCCAGATAGGTTCGAATGCAGGGGCCCCGGCAGCGGCGAAAGGACGACATGAAATACAAACCTCCGGCGCAGATGGCGCTTGATACGCTTCTTGGAAAGCCGGCCGCGGGCATACCTTCGTGGCTGATTCACCCGATGGAGCACAGGATCATCGAGAGCCTTGCCGGCGCCGAGGAAGGCGCTTACAGGAAGAAGCCAATCGAAACCTACCTGCAGATGCAGCGCAACGCCGGTACGTGCCTGATCGATCAGTGGATACCGGACAACCCGCTGGGCATCGGCGATCATGGCTACGAGGATGACGCGCCAATGGGCGCCACCACGGGCGCCCGGCGCGTGGTCTGCGACGGAATAACGATAGACTCGCCCGAATCGGTCGCGGAACACCTTGAAAGATTTGCAATCCCGCGAATGCAGGAAGCCGCCCGTAAATGGCAGGACGATCCCGGGAAACACGCGGGCGAGGCTGTCCGGAACATTCTGGCCGGCGAGCGCGAAATCCAGGAGCTGTTCGGAGCGGATATCGTGAAGGCGCCTTACGGAGTCGCGGGGTTCCCCTGCCTGCCGTACTACACCTATGGCTACCAGAACTATTTCATGGCCTACGCGCTCTACCCGGATGTAATGGAGCGCGATTTCAAGGCGCAGGCGGACTACCACGCGCTGCGCAACCGGGCCGTGGCCCAGGCTTATGCCGCGGGCGGCCTGCCGCCGGTCCTGCGGTTGGACCATGACATCGCAGATTCCCGCGGAACGCTCGTGGACGTCAAGTCGCTCGATAGAATCTGGTTCCCGCATTTCGCGCGCAGCCTGGCGCCGATCCTCGCGGCCGGCGTGAAAACAATCTGGCACTGTGACGGCAACCTGATGCAGATGGTGCCGCGCCTGCTTGACGCGGGGCTGAAAGGCTTCCAGGGCTTCCAGTACGAGGACGGCATGGATTACGAGAAAATATGCCGGATGAAAACACGCGCGGGTGAGGAGCTGCTGATCATAGGCGGCGTTTCCGTGACACGCACGCTGCCGTTCGGCGCGCCGGCCGACGTGAAAAAGGAGCTGCGCTGGCTTGTGGAGAACGGCCCGCGCAACAGCCTGTTCCTGGCCGGGACCAGCTCGATCGCGCCGGGCGTATCCGCGGCAAACATCGCCGCGCTTGTGGAAGGCCTGAAGTATTACCGTGAGAACGGGCGCAGGGGAATCCCATGACGCGCCGGGCCGCGCCGGGCCGCGCTGAAGACGGCGGATGCCATGAGCCTTTTGTATAAACCGGACTGGGATGAAGCCAGGAAGCGCTACGAGGCCTGGTGGGCGCACGAGGCGCTGGACCGCTTCAGTAAGTGAAGCTGCTCTCGCCGACGAACTCGCGCAGGAGCGACGTGCTGGGCACGTCGCTGACCGTGATTTCGAGAAAGTGCGACAGGAACTGCAGCAGGCGCCTGGCCTCGGCGTATTCCGGCTCCGAGGGCTTCACCTCCATGAGCAGCGGGTCGGCAAAAGGCTTCAGCACGGCCAGCTCGTAATCGAGCGCGGAATTGAACATGGCATCGGCCTGCTCCTGGAAGGGAAACACCCATCTCTTTTCGCCGCGCCTGACCGACGGCCACATGCGGAGCGTGGTGAGCGCGGTATTGCCGCGGAACAGGTTGTCGCGGACGAGCCGGCGCATGATGCGGTTGTCGGTTGTCGAGATGCGGTTGTGCGCGTCGATGTTCAGCTGGGTCAGCGCGCTGATGTAGATTTTGAATTTCTTGCGGTCCGGCACGGCCCGGCTCACGTTCGGATTGAGGCCGTGTATGCCTTCGACAACCAGGATTTGACCCGGGGCGAGCCGGAGCTTCCGGCCGCGAAATTCGCGGCGCTTGGTCTCGAAGTTGAAGCTCGGCAAATCGATTTCGCGGCCGCGGAGCAGGTCCGACAGATGACGGTTGAAAAGGTCCGTGTCTATTGCGTCGATGTGTTCGTAATCGGGCCGGCCCTGCTCGTCGCGGGGCGTGTCTTCATCGCTGACGTAATAGTCGTCGAGGGAGATCATGATTGGCCGGATGCCGTTGACCTGGAGCTGGACGCCGAGGCGCTTTGAAAAGGTGGTCTTTCCGGCGCCGGACGGCCCGGAAATGAAGACGGCCCGCACGCGTCCGCTTGAGAGGCAGATGCGATCGGCCATGCCGGCTATCTTCTTTTCATGGAACGACTCCGACATCTTGACGAACTCGCCCATGGATTTGGAAGCAATGAGCTCGTTCAGCCGTCCTACGTTGGAAACGCCGACCGTTCGGCCCCAGTTCTTGTGGTCCCTGAATATCTGGAAAAGCTTGGGCCGGTCCCGGAACGGCGGTATGCGCCCGGTACTGGAGCGCTCCGGGATCTGCAGGACGAACCCGCCCGTATAGGGCACAAGCTTGAAGAACCGGATCGGCCCGGTTGAAGGCGCTATGGGGCCGTGCGCCAGGTCGGAATAGCCGTCGCACCAGTAGGTGACGATTTTCGGCGGGTTCATGAACCGCAGCAGGTTGAGGCGGTCGGTCTGCCCGTCCGCCTCGAAAATGCGGACCGCTTCCATGAATGCCACCTTGCGCCGCTCGATGGGGCGGTTGCGCCGGACGATGTCGCGCAGGGCGCCGTCCAAGCGCCGGAGCGCGGCGGAGCTGATGCCGGGCTTGCCGTCGAGCTCGAAGCTGCAGTAGAACCCGGACCCGAATGAGTGCTCGAGCTGGTAGCGGGCGCCCGGGAACAGCCCGGTGATCGCCCTGGCCAGCAGGAAGGTGATCGAGTCGCGATAGACGCGCATGCCGTAGGTATCGGTCATGGTCAGGAACCGGACCGTGGCATTCACGTCCAGCGGGTAAGTCAGCGAGCAGACATCGTGGTTGACCAGGCATGCGATATAGGGCAGGCCGCGGCGGCCCCTGGAAAAACGCGCCAATTCGCCAGCGGGCGTCCCGGCCGCGCAAAACCTTTCAACGCCGTCAATGACAACCCTGACCGCGGCCTCCGCCGGCGCCGCGGGAACGGCGCCGGCCATGGCGCGGCCGCGCTTGCTGTTGGCGTGTCGGCTCATGGAATGGGCAGGCCGGGGCGGCTCAATACTTCCGGCCATGGACGCCCCTGGTGGCCGAGGTGACGGCCCTGGCCTTTTCGTTCGGCCGCAGGCTCCGCACGGTCCTGCCGGCGCGCCACATCTCGGAATTGCCGAGCGCGCCGAGCTCCTTGGCAAGCCGGGCCTGGTAATCAGGACGGCCGCACGCGGAAATTACGCGCCGGGTTTCCTTGCCTGACTTGACGGCGGCGTAGAGCTGCTTGAACACAGGGAGCGCCGCCTTCTTGAAGCGGGGCCTCCAGTCGAGGGCGCCGCGCTGGGCCGTAGCCGAGCAATTGGAGAACATCCAGTCCATGCCGTTTTCATCCACGAGCCGGATGAGGCTCTGGGTAAGCTCTTCCACGGTCTCGTTGAATGCCTCGCTCGGGCTGTGCCCGTTCTGGCGCAGCACGT
>JAAZAB010000445.1 GCA_012514555.1 Lentisphaerota bacterium | reverse complement strand
GCGCAGCTCCTTGAAAACCTCGAGGGGCCAGAAGGAATGCCCCGGCATCTCCACCTCTGGATAGACAAGGACATGGCGCCTGGCCGCGTAATCAAGGATTTCGCGAATCTCTTTTTTCGAATAGAAGTCGTATTTCCCCCCATCCGCCGCCGTTGTCAGACCGGGATATTTGTCTATTTCAATACGCCAGCCCTCGCTGTCGCACAAGTGCCAGTGCAGGCGATTGATCTTGTAGAACGCCAGCGCGTCCAGGAGACGCCTGACAAAAGCAGCGTCCTGGAAATGCCGGGAGCTGTCGAGCATGAAACCGCGCCACGGGAATCTCGGGCGGTCCTCAATATCCGCCAGGGGCAACGTCCGGGAGCCGGGAACACCGCCCTTGCCCGGCGCCGGCAGCATTTGGCGCAGCGTTTGGCAGGCGTAAAAGGCGCCGGCCGGCCGGAAGGCCCGAACCACGACGCCGTCCGCCTTTACGGAAAGGGCATATCCTTCGTCGCCGAGATCGGACCGCCTGGCATCTTGCAGCAGGCAGATGGCGCCAGCAGCGCTGGTTCGCTGTTCGCTTTGTTTCACATCGAAAACGACGCCGGTTGCCTGGGCCAGGGCCTGCGCGAGATGGTTCGCGGCCGGCAGAAAGTCCGTGGAGGCAAAGATTGTCGTTTTCGGCTCAAACGCAAACTCGCCATGGCTCAGCTTGACGCGTTCCGGCTTTGGAATGATCTGCATTTCTTTCATTTCTTTTCCCTGAATAGACGCCGCGTTACCTCGTTCGTGGTCGGGAGTATCCCGTAAAGCTCAGGCCGCCTCCGGGCCAGGATCATGGAGCGCCAGCCCGGAATCTGCTCGGGGATGTCCTCGTTGATGTACGCGGTGACATGGTTGGTGCCGCGCTTCGCCTGCTTCGGCTTGCGCCCGGCATAGTAGACCTTCTGAACGTCGAAATCGATGTCCACGCCAATGGCGCCGCTCTCCTGGTATTTCGAGGCGGCCATTACGCAACCGTAGGGGTCCACGATCACGCTGCGCAGGCCCGGGTCCGAGCTGTTCCAGTGCGAGCATGCCACCCAGCAACCGTTGTCCACGGCCCTGGCGCGCAGCATCAATTCGTTGTTGTGCCCGTCCCCGCCCCACATCCGGCTGGGATCGAGGATGATTTCCGCGCCCTTCAGCGTCAGCACCCGGTCAACTTCACCGACGTAGAGATCCCCGCACAGGTGAACGCCGATCCGGGCAAAGTCAGTATCGAAAACCTTGATCTCCGGAAAACCGCGGGACCAGTATATCTGCTCCTTGAAAACCCGGTTGCCGGACCGGTCCCACAGTATGGCATAGCTGCTCGAACGCACGCCCGCCGGACGCGGGTCTATGTCAAGGCCGCCAATCAGAATGTAGGCGTTCATGCGCCGCGCCCGCTCGGCAACCATTTCGGCGACCGCGGCGGTCGTGGGAGTGGCCTCACGCGCCGCCATTTCCGAAAGCAGCACCAGGTCGGGCTTGAGAGCCGCGGCCTTGTCCAGGACTTCGAACATGGCCGGCGTCAGGTTGTCGGGCATCCACTCGATCCGGGTCTGGTCCTCATCGCGATTGAAGAAATAGCCGACCGCGATCCGGGCCTGGCGCTTCCTGTAGGCCGGGAGCGCGGGCGGCTGCCAGGGCTCGGACAGCGGGTGAAAAGCCTTGCGGTCGCCCTCGTTGTTGACAAGGAATATGTTTTCATCGCGCCTGTACGGCTCGTGGGGATCGGCCTTGCGCCTGTCAAGGTTCACAATGGCCGTGGCCACGCCGTCCTCGTACCCTGTGTTGGCAACCGGAACGCCGACGCGGTTGAGAATCATGCTCTGGCCCAGGGGCACGCCCTGCACGCCCTCGCGGTAGCGGTTCGTAAGGTAGCAGCGCGGGTCCGCATACATGGCCGCAACCATGTGAGCCCGGCTGTCAACCGGCCTCGCCTTGAGAAGGGGAATCCACTGGAAATGCTCGCGGAACCGCTCGGTAAAGTCCTGCCAGACAAGGATGTCGGCGCCTTTCATTGATTCAACCGCGTAGACTTCCGGGAAATAGAAATCCGTTCCCAGGCTGAACCCGAGCACGCCGAAATCGGTCTTGAACACGGGCAAATCGTCGCCCAGCGCAACGGCATCGTCCGGCAGCGCGTGGGTCTTGCGGTACTTGCCCGCAAACCGCCCGTCGCGGTCCAGCAGAACGGACGCGTAAAAGGCCCTGCCATCCCCCGCCTTCTCGGCCGCCGCGACGGCCAGGTATGTCCCGTGTTCTCGCGCAAGGCTTGAGAAAACGGCGAGGTCCTGCTCTTCGCGGCCTTCCCGGAAACTCAGGAACGGCGTCAGCGGAACCACTATCAGGTCGTGGCGACCCCGGCGCGCCGCCTGGCCGATCATGTCCGCGACATAGGCCTCGGTCCGGCAGGCGTCGTCATCAAGGAGGCAAATCGCCGAAATCGTGACAACGCGCTGCTTTTGCATGGCCTTGTCCGCAGCCTCGGGGTTCATGGCTTTTTCCGGTCCGGCTTTCATTCGCTTTTCTCCATCCTTGTCAATCGGGCTTTTTATCTCCAGTCAGCGGCTGCAGGCCGGGCCGCAGCTCCGAATGCGGCTGAGCAGCGCGTCCTTTCGTGATGGCACACAGGGGACCCAGCTTGTCAGCAGAATACCTGAGCCGCCGACAGCCAGAAGGCGGTCGCGCATTGTCGCCACAAGCTCCGGCTTGCCCCCGGGCGCGCCCCACAGGTCGAACCCGGCTTCCCGGATTCGGCGCAGGGCAACATCCTTGTCCCAGTCCTCGTAATCCCAGAGAACATGGATCACATCGCGGGGCACGGCCTTTTCTGCCGCAAGCGACTTGTCCTTGTGAACGGCGGACTGCCGCCACCAGCACGCGGAATCGTTCCAGATGAGGGTCCGCAGCTTGCGCTCGGAGAGGCCGGCATGCAGAGCCTTGATCGCATCGACATACTGGCCATAGCTGCGATCGTGGTCTTCGTCCATGCCCACATGGAAGAACCGCGGCGGCTTCACGACGCCCAGCAGCTCGTCTATGACTTCGAAAGCCAGCTTAAAGTATTCGGGCGAATCGAAAAGGTCGTTGTGCGGGCGGAACCAGTCGTTGTGCCGGTGCTTTGCGCTCTGGGAAAAGTTCAGCTTGATCGCGGTTTCAATACCGTGTTTTTCGGCGCGCTCGCGGAGCGCGGAGAGAATGCCGATGTCCTGGGAGTAATGCCGGGCCAGTTCAGGGTGCCTCTCGTAGCGCACGCCGTCCTTGGGATCGATCATCAGAAGGTTCAGCCCCGCTTCGGCCATGGCGTCGATCACCTGCAGGCCGACGTCGAGATTGAAAGGCTCCTCCTTGTCCTTGTTCGCGTTCCACACCGGATCGTAGTGAGTGATGTGCAGCAAAAATCCCCGAACCTGAATGACGGCGTCGCTCATCCAATCTCCTCCCAGAATCAGGCCGCGCAACGGCGGCAAGGTTAACGCCCGGCTCTTGTCCGCGCAGGAAAAGAGTGCCGTCTCAACATCGCAAAGTCAAGGGGAACCGCGCGGCCAAGGGTGGCGCCGCATGACATCGGCATCTCGGACATCGGCATCTCTTGTGCCAGGGGCTGAGAAATGATACCATGCTCCGGTTTTGAACACTACATGTCACGCAGCGCAATAAGGATTGACCCGAATGGCACTAAGTCAAGCCTGCGGCGGTCGAGGCCGACCGCCCTCCAGCGCTGGAATACGGGCGTTTTCCATGGAGGGCGGTTGGCCTCAGCCGCCGCTCGACGTAAATATGAGCTTAACTTAGCGCCATTCAAGATGGAGCCTTATGCCAACACAAGCCACCCCCGCCCGGCCCGTTCTTCAATACCGCTGGAAGCTGGAAAAGGACGGAGCCGACTCCATCCTGGTGCATTATGGACTGCGCAATTATGGCCGGCACACCCAACGCGCCATCAAGCTTGAGCCCGCGGCCGCTGAAATGATCCGAACGCTTGACGGAAAGCGAGGTATTCCCGATCTATCGTCCGACCCGGGGGCCCGGACGGCAATCGAAGACCTGGTCAGCCAGGGCATTCTGGTTGACGCACCTGCGCGGCGCAAGCCAGCCACGCCGGAAACCAGGCAGGTCTGCGTGAAATGCGTGAACGACGACTACATTCTCCCCGGCCTGGAGTTCGATGAGCGCGGGGTGTGCGCGTTCTGCCAGTGCTACGAACACTCCAAGGGTCTGAACGCACTGACCGCTAATGCCATGACCGAGGAGGATCTGCTGGACGCGGCCGGGCGCAAGACCGGCTCCCGCTTCGACGCCATGGTTCTTTTCACGGGCGGCAAGGACTCCTCGTTCCTGCTCTGGTACCTGGGCAAGAAACTTGGATTGCGCGTTCTGGCCGCATTCTGGAACATGCCCTACACCAGCGACTCCGCCCGCGACAATATCCGCCGCGCCATGAAGCGCCTGCCCAACGTGGAGTTCATCGAGCGGACGGTTGCCTGGGATGTAATCAAAAGCGCCATGTGCGGTCAGCTCCACCGGGTGGGCATGCCATGCCTTTGCCCGACTGTCGCGTTTGCGCTATTTTATCCGCTGGCAGTGCAGGAGAAAATTCCGCTGATCCTGGCCGGCATCGAGGAAGTCCAGATGGCCATAATGGAATACGTGTTTCCGAAGGGCGCAAAAACGCCGGCCGCAGGCCCGCCATCGCCCAGGCAGCAGACGCTTTCGTTCCTGAAATACCGGGCCATGCCCGGGCCGATCCGGCCGCCCGTGGCCTACGACATGGAGCTGGCCAACTACCACGCCTCCATCAAGGAGCAGCTCGCGCCCCTCTATGCGCCGCTGGATGAAATACTCCGCGCGGCCGACGCGAACCCGGGCATGGAGATTCCGCTGATCAAACGCCTGAACACAAACAAAAGCTACGGAAATTGGCAGGACGTTGTGACCCTGCTCCAGCGCGAGCTCGACTGGCAGATGCCGCCCGGCCAGAAAAGCATGCTGCACACGAGCTGCCGTATTGAACAGGTAAAGGACTACATGCAATTCATGCGCTTCCGGAACATGCGCACGGCATTCTTTCCGCAATCCATTGTCGAAATCAGCGCCTCCGTCCATTTCGGCCTGCTCCCGCGCGACCAGGCGCTTCATCAACTCGATGACCTGGGCTACGGCAAGCCGCCGGATGTCCTGTTCAGCATGCTCGCCGACCTGGGCATTACCGACCAGGACATTGACCGCAGCATGGACGAGCTGCACTGGGCACTCAGGGAAGAATAACCCATGACGGAAAAGACAGCTCAGCCGGATGCATCCCAGGGCCGGGCACGCTGGCTTGTTGCCAGCGTGGCCTTTGCCGCCTTCCTCTGCATGCTGAACACGCATACGATCAACATCGCACTGCCGGTCATTGCCCAGCATTTCCAGGTCGACACAGGCATGGTTGCGCGCGTCACCCTCGCCTACCTGATGACGATGACGTGCCTGCTCCTTGTTTTTGGGAAACTCGACGACCAGCTCGGGCTCAAGCGCCTGTTCATTTCCGGCTATGGCCTGTTCACCGCCGGCTCCCTGCTGAGCGGAATTGCGCCAAGCCTCGGCATACTGATCCTTGGCCGCGCTGTCCAGGGCATTGGCGCATCCATGCTCCTCACAACCGGCACAGCCATCATTGCAAGGCATGTGCCCCCGAACCGCAGGGGCTGGGGGTTCGGAATCCAGGGCGCTTTTTCCGCGGCCGGCGCCATGCTCGGCGCGCCGCTTGGCGGCTTGATCACACAGTATGCTGGCTGGCAGTGGGTCTTCCTGGCCAATGTGCCTGTCTGTATTCTGGCCGCCGTCCTGGCGAAATGGGCCATTCCCGTCGAAAAACCGTCCGCGCCCGCACGACAAGTCTTGGCCACTTTCGACTGGCCCGGCGCCGGGCTGAGCTTTGCCGGCATTTTCCTGCTCCTGTCCGGGCTGAATATGGGCCGCAAGCTGGGATGGGCCTCGCCCGCCATTCTTACCTGTTTTGCCGCGGGAGTGCTCCTGCTGCTCCTGTTCATGGTCCGGGAGCGGAAATGCGCCGCGCCTTTGCTGAACCTTGCCCTGTTCCGGGACCGGGCTTTCACCTGCGCCAACCTCGCCGGCATGGCGGCATTCATGGTCATGACGGGCAGCAATTTCCTTATGCCGTTTTACCTGGCCCGCTATAAACACCAGTCCGCGGCAGCAACGGGCTTCGTGGTCATGCTGTTTTCAGCTGTATTCCTGCTTGCCTCGCCGATCGCAGGCCGGCTATCCGACCGCATCCACCCGGCTCGGCTTTGCGCGGCAGGCATGGCCTGCGCGATTGCCGCATGCATAATCTTACAGCTGACGCTTCAGATGCCCGGCCTGATGCCGGCGCTCGTTTTCCTGGGACTATTCGGCTTTGGTTTTGCGATGTTCGCCTCGCCCAACAACAACCAGGTCATGGGCCTGGCGCCGCCTGCCATGGCAGGCACGGCAGCCAGCCTGTTCCGCACTGCCGGCACATTCGGAAGCGCGAGCGGGCTGGCCCTGTTCGAAGCCCTGTTCTCCATGGCCCCGCCCCGCGCGGCAGCAGCGGCAGATCCGGCCGCCATGCTTGTATCCGGCTTCCGGGCCGCTTATGGATTTGGCGCCTTGCTGTGCCTGGCCGCCCTGGTACTCTCCCTGGCAGCGGGCCGCCTAGCCAACTGGCAAACCATCCAAGCTCATCGAAAGGAAATTAAGCCTTGAACTATGACCAGGGCTACCTTAGAAACATCGGAGTTTTCTCCAGCGAACAGCAGGACAAGCTCCGGCATGCCAAGGTCACCGTGGCGGGGGGTGGCGGCGTTGGCGGCATCCAGGCCGTCACCCTCGCGCGCATGGGCATTGGCGAAATGACCATAATGGATCCGGGCGTGTTCGAACAACTGGGCTTTTTTTTCTCCGGCATCCTCCCGCGGGGCCTGCGCGGCCACGACTCCTTGATGCTTCAATATCTTAACAACACCAGAGTTGACTCCTCGCTCCTCGCGCCGTTCTCCGGCGAGGCGCGGAAAATACTTGAGTATATCAAGCGACACGACCCGGGAATGCGCCAATGAAGCTGCCCGTAAGCGTTCGAATCAAGCTGATGACGGACAAGGACACGTTCGAGCGGTTTTCGCCCGACATCCCGGCCGTCTGTGTCACCGGCACGGCGCTCCTGAACGGCCGCAAAATATTCATCTACGCCATGGAGCATGAGCCCGGTCCCCCGGCGGACATGATGTCCAGCCTGCAACAGGGCATTCGCGTGGTGGAAAAAGCGCTGGAGGATCGGTGCCCGCTGGTCACAATGATGGACACGCCCGGCCGCGGCCACACCACAGGCGGGAAAACACCCATCCCGCCCAACTCATCCCGGCTCCTGGCCGATAAGCGCGGCGCCGGCCGCCTCTATTCTGCCCTGGCCCGGCTCTCCGGCGAAGTGCCGCGCGTCACCATGATCTTCGGCCAGACCGGCGCATCCACCGTGTTCCCGGCGGCGCTGTGCGACGCCGCTGTCATGACCGAGGATTCAG
>JAAZAB010000444.1 GCA_012514555.1 Lentisphaerota bacterium | reverse complement strand
CAGTTTCGTTTCAATCGGACGGAATTGCTCGAATGGGCGATGGCCCATCACATTAATGTGTCGCCGGGAATGCTCCAGAACGAGGAAACTGCCGGCGAGGGCGAAGCGCCGAAGCTTTCGGAGGCGCTGAGGCAGGGCGGAATTTTCTATCGCCTGGACAGCGGCGACAAGTCGACAGCCTTGCGCGCCATGGTCAATGTGCTGCGGCTGCCCGACGATGTGGACCGGGAGCTTCTGTTTCGCATGCACCTTGCGCGCGAGTCCCTGGCATCCACCGGCATTGGCGATGGCATCGCGATTCCGCACGTGCGCAATCCGATCATCCTCCAATGCCCCACGCCCCAGATCACGCTTTGTTTTCTCGAGACCCCGGTTGACTTCCAGGCTGTTGACGGGAATCCGGTGTTTGCCTTGTTTTCCATGATAACGCCCACGATCCGGGTTCACCTGCTGTTGCTGTCGCGCCTGGCCTTTGCCTTGAAGAACGACAGGCTCCGCGAGGTCATCCGATCCCAGGCGGCGAAGGAGGTCATCATAGCTGAGTTCGCGCGGATGGAGACCCCGCCCGCGCCGGGCAGCGCCGGGGCCGCGAGAGAGGCAACGCCATGACAGGATTCCTGGCAGGGCTGGGTGTCGTCCTTTCGGGCGGCGTCCTGGCGTGGATGTTTCGCAGGTCCGGACGGGTGAGCGCCCTGGTTGGCGCGGTGTCCGTCGTTGCGGGCTCGGTTCCGGCGCTGGCCGCCGCGCTGGGCGTTCTGGTTTCGGGAGCGCCCCGCAAGCTGAGCGCCGCGTGGTCTCTGCCGATGGCGTCATTTGCCGTGGAAATTGATTCCCTTTCGGCTTTTTTCCTGTGCGCGATCCTGGGGCTGTCCATCCTGTGTTCGCTATACGGGTGGGGCTACCTCCGGCCTTCCGGGCACGCGCGCCCGGACAGCGGCGGCTCCTGGCTCTGGTTCAACATGCTGGTTGTATTCATGGCGCTGGTTGTTGTGGCGCGCAATGCCGTCCTCTTCCTCCTGGCGTGGGAGGCGATGTCGGTGTCCTCCTTTTTCCTGGTCGCCCATGAAAGCGAGCAGGCGTCGGTCCGCCAGGCGGCTTGGACGTATCTCGTGGCGACGCATCTCGGCAGCGCGCTGCTCCTTGTCATGTTTGTCCTGGTTGGAACTCATACCGGGTCGCCTGATTTTGAGGCGTGGGGCGCGCTCAGGAATGCGGGTCCGGTTTTTCTCGGCGTCGTGTTTCTGCTGGGATTGATCGGGTTTGGCGTAAAAGCGGGCCTGTATCCTTTTCACGTATGGCTGCCCGAGGCTCATCCCGCGGCGCCAAGCCATGTTTCGGCCCTCATGTCCGGCGTGATGATCAAGACGGGGATTTACGCCTTGATCCGGCTCGTGTCGCTGCTTGGGCAGCCGCCGGCCTGGTGGGGCTGGCTCGTGCTGGGGATTGGCGTTGCCTCCGGGATACTGGGCGTGGTCTTTGCCCTGGCGCAGCATGACATCAAGCGGCTGCTGGCGTATCACAGCGTGGAAAACATCGGGATCATCGCGATGGGCATGGGGCTGGGCCTGCTGAGCTGGAGCTGCGGCCTGCCTTTTGTCATGGCGGCCGGTTTTGCCGGCAGCATCCTTCACGTGTTGAACCATGCAATTTTCAAGGGGCTTCTGTTCCTTTCAGCCGGGGCTGTCGTCCATGCCGCGGGCTGCCGAAACCTTGAGCAGATGGGCGGACTTCTGCGGCGCATGCCGGCCACGGGCATGTCGTTTCTCACCGGGGCCGTTGCGATTTCAGGCCTGCCTCCGCTGAACGGTTTTGTCAGTGAATTCATGATATATGCCGCGGCTTTTGCCGCGGTCCTGGCAGGGCCGGCGCACCTGGCGGTTTCCGCGATATTCGTCATCGGCGCCCTGGCTCTGATCGGCGGCCTGGCAGGGGCCTGTTTCACAAAGGTGTTCGGCGTCGCGTTTCTTGGCGAGGCGCGAAGCGACAGCATGGCAGGTGCGCACGAGTGCGGGTGGGCGATGCGCGCGCCGCAGTTTGCGCTGGCTGCCGGCTGTTTCATCATTCCCTGGATTGCGCCCTGGCTTGCGCCGGCGCTCTTTCGCATTGCCGGCTGCGTCGCCGGCGCCTCTTGCGGGGCATGGCCGGGCCGGATGGCGCCCCTTGAAAGCGCCTTGTGCTGGATCAGCGCTTTTTCGGCGGTCCTGCTGTCGCTGCTGCTGCTGCTGCTGGCCCTCCTGCGGCGGCGCCTGCTGCGCGGGCGGCGTGTGGAGGATGCGCTCACCTGGGACTGCGGCTATGCCTGTCCGACAAACCGCATGCAGTACACGGCCTCATCCTTTGCGCAGCCCATAACCAGCCTGTTCCGGTTCGTGCTCGGGTTCAAAACCCATGCCAGCCTGCCTTCGGGTCTGTTCCCCGGGAAAGCGTCATTTGAGAGCCATGCGCGGGATACGGCCAACGAGTATCTTTTCCGGCCTGCTTTCAAGCTCGCGGACAGGGCAATGGCCCGCCTGCGATGGCTGCAGGAAGGCCACGTCCAGGTCTACGTTTTGTATGTGGCCGTGACATTGCTGATCCTGCTGCTGGCCGCGCTGTGAGGCGTGTTTCATGGAACTGAAAAGCGTTTTCGTCTATCTTGTAGCCTTGGCGGCGGCGCCCTTTCTGAGCGGCGTCATCAACCGGACCAAGGCCCTGTTCGCGGGCCGGCGCGGGCCGCCGCTGCTGCAGCCCTATTACGACATTGCCAAGCTGTTCCGGAAGGGCGCCGTGTACAGCAGGAGCGCAACCGTGATATTCAGGGCCGGCCCGATTGTCGGGCTTGGCGCCGCGCTCCTGGCGCTTTTGTTCGTTCCGCTTGGGAGCGTTCCAGGCCCGCTGTCCTTCAGAGGGGATTTTCTCCTGATCGTGTACCTGCTGGGCGCGATGCGGTTCTTCACGGTGCTGGCGGCGCTGGACACAGGGTCGGCTTTCGAGGGTATGGGCGCCAGCCGGGAAGTCCAGTTCTCGGCGCTGGCCGAGCCGGCGCTGCTCCTCGGCATCGTGGCCGTGGTCCGCGCGACGGGCGAAATGTCCCTGGCGTCGGCCCTGGGCGCGGCATCGCCCGGGCTGTGGGCCGGCTCCGGCATTGCGGCGGCGCTGGTGTTCCTGGCATGGCTGGCTGTGTTCCTCGCGGAGAATTCCCGGATTCCGGTGGACGACCCCAACACCCATCTCGAGTTGACCATGATACACGAGGTGATGGTTCTCGATCATGGCGGGCCGGACTTCGCGTTTGTTCTGTGCGGGGCCGCCCTCAAGATGTGGATTCTTGGCGCCTTCCTGGTGGGCTTGCTGGCGCCCGTGCGCACCGGGAATCCGCTGCTGGATATCGGGGCCGGACTGGCCGGGATGCTGGTCCTGGCGGTTGTTGTCGGCGTGGTGGAATCCACGATGGCCCGCCTGAGATTGCTGCGCGTGCCGCACCTGCTCCTGACGGCCGGCGCGTTTTCCATCCTGGCCCTGCTTCTCGTTGCGAGGTGATAATGCAAGGCATGACCGATGATATCATGGCGGTTTTGATGCTCATCAGCCTGGCCCTGGCGGCCAGCAGCAGGTTCACGGCGTGCATTTCCCTCGTCGCTTTCCAGGGTGTGGCGCTGGGGTTGATCCCGCTCTTCTCGCACGGGGGAATGAACCTGCGGACGGTGTTTCTCGCGGGTCTCGTCGTTGTGGTCAAGGGGCTGGTTTTTCCGCGCCTTCTGGCCCGGGCCGTTCGTGACACGAATGCTTACCGCGAAGTCGCGCCTTTTGTCGGATATGGGTTTTCCATCGTGATCGGCATCTTCCTGCTGGCGGTGTCATTCTGGGTGGGGCGCCGGCTTCCGCTGCCGGTTCACGGCGGCTCGTCGCTCGTCGTGCCCGGCGCCATCAGCGCCATCCTCACGGGCTTGTTCCTGATCACAAGCCGGAGGCAGGCGGTCATGCAGGTGCTCGGCTACCTTGTCATGGAGAACGGCATCGCGGCATTTGGCCTGGCGGTTGTCCCGGAGATTCCGCTCCTGATCGAGCTTGGCATCCTGCTCGATGTCTTTGTGGGGGTCTTTGTCATGGCCATTGCAATCTGGCACATCAGCCATGAATTCGACAACATCAACACCGACCAGCTGAGCACTCTGAAAGGATAGGATGGATTTCACCGGAAACATGTTGTGGCT
>JAAZAB010000443.1 GCA_012514555.1 Lentisphaerota bacterium | reverse complement strand
TATTCCGTTACCCGGCCTTCGAACGATACGCCGAAGACATCCGCCAGCCCGAAATCGGCCCTGGGCTGTCCGGAGCCGGCAAGCAGCGACGTGTCAAGGCTCGCGATAAGGTTCCCGCCGTTCCTGACATAATCGCGCAGCGCTTCAACCGCGGCGTCCCTGAGGCAGGCACAGGTGGGAAGGATGATGCAGTCGTAACGGCCGAGAACGGCCGCGGACGCATCCAGGTCCGTAACCGCGTCGAAGGGTATCGAGGAGCGGGCCAGGGCGTCGCAGAAGCCGAAAAGGGAGTCCAGGTAATTGCCGGGTGCGCCCTGCTCCTGCCGGATGCCGCCGTAAAAATCGGAAGCCTGGCGCGAAGAATGATAATGCCTTGACGTGTCGAATGAATGCATCACCGCCACGCTTGACGCCGGCTGCGTCGCCTCGTAGATCGCCTCGTGCCGGGCCAGCTGCCGCATCAGCTCCGCCGCGGCACGGCCGCCGGGCGTATCGAGCAGCGCCGTGGACCCGTGCAGGCCATACCATATGGACGAGGCGTTTGCCACGGAAGACGCGATGCAAAGCTGGGTCTCGACGGGCGTGTGCACGTACCAGGACCACGGCTTCTGGTCCGCCGCCATGAAGATCACCCGCGGCCGGCCCGGCGCCGCGGCCTCGGATATCTTTGCGTTCACACTCGGCTTCCACAGGCATGCGCCCTGCGCCGGGCCGTAGAACATGAACCCGCCCTCGGTCCCGAGAATGTCGTTGTAATCCAGCGCTTCCGGCATCGAAAAACAAGACTCGTGCAGCAGCGGGAAGTTCATGTAAAACACGCCGTCCGGCTTCCGCGCCTTGAACCGCCTGTGCGCCTCCCTCATGAACCGGTCAACGCTCCCGGCGCTGAACTCCGCCAGGCGCGCAGATTCTTCGCTCAAGGCCTCGCCGAATTCCTTTTGAAAAAGAGCGCGGCACGCCGGGCAGAAACAGCCGCTGCCGCAAACGACGGGGCCGTCGAGGAAAAGCCCGTCAACGTCCAGATCCCCTATCCGGTCGATCGCCTCGAAAACACGGTCCCGCCAGGCGCTGTTCACGCAGCAGGCGTCATAGGTTTCATACAGCCTGTAGAATTCGCCCCGGGCGTCGCGCTGGGCCCACGCCTCCCGGCGGCCCGCGTTCGACGGCTCGATTATGTGCGCGTTCAGGTAGAGAATGACGCGCAGGCCGCGACGCCGCGCCTTGGCCAGGTATTTCACCAGCAGGCCCCGGTGCGTTTCCGACTTGTACACCGCGGTGTAGCTCTCGGCCATGGGGTGAAACAGCTGCTCCGCGTTAAAGCCGGCATCCGCCCACTTGTCCACAACATCAAGCGTGCGGCCTTCCTCGTAATTGCATTGAAGCGCGGCTATGCGAAGCGGCTTCTCGTACCACTTTCTGTCCATGCAGCCGTCTCCTTCAAACCAGGGATGAAACAGCGGAGCTTCAAACGGGCTATAAGCATGGCAGGAGCCCGATGGAGATCAAGCCTTATCTTCGCAATCGGGATTGAACCGGAATGCCGGATGTGGTAAGGGGTTGAGCCGTGGATGCGCAACGGGGCTTGGCGATCCGCTCCAGGCCGGACCACAGGCTGCAATTGCCTGCGCGGATGAAACAGCCTTTCGCGCACTCGTTTCCCGGGCCGACCGCAAAACAAAGTCAACACGATGCTGAAGCGGCTTATATGCGACCCTGCCATGCTGTGGAGCGCCGCGCGGCGGCGGGCGCGGGAGGCGCTGCCGCTTGACGCCTGGACGGGCAACGGCCGGGCATGGCTTCCGAGCCGCCTTTCAGTGGACCTGACTTACGCCTGCAACTCCGAATGCGCCGCGTGTTGCCAACGGGGAGAATACTCGCATTTCGAGCCCCGGCCTCCGGATCGGGCGCGCATGCTGGATCCGGACGCGCTTGCCGCGGTTATCGGCGAGGCGCGGGGCTGGCGCCCGACCGTGTACCTGACGGGCGGCGAGCCGCTCCTGCATCCGGAACTTGCGCGCATCATCGGGGAGATCAAGGGCGCGGGACTGTATTGTTCATTGAACACGAACGGGGCGCTGCTTGCGGAGCGCGCCGGGGCTCTTTGCGCATCGGGCGTGGACAAGGTGATTGTCTCCGTGGAGCCGTCAGCCGGGGCGCAGGCGGCGAACCGGGGAATCCCGTTTTCCGCGATACACGCGGGGCTCGCGGCGCTGCGCGCGCGCAAGCCGCGCCCGGAGATCGCGTTGAACTGCGTCATTACGCCCCGGAATTGGCGCGAGCTGGACGGACTGCCGGACGCGGCCGCGGCGCTGGGCGTGTCGAACGTGACGCTCCAGCATTTCATGTTTTCCGACCGGGCGCTGATCGCGGCGCACCGGGCATTCCTGGCCGATTTCGGCGAGCCGGAAGCCTGCTATGGAAACACGATAATGGATGCGGGCGAAATCGACGCCGCGGCGCTTCGAAAAAGCCTGGGCGGTTTTGACATTGCCGGGTTTAAGCCGCGCATTGATCCGCCGGTGCCGGTAAGTCGGCTGCGCGATTACTACGCCTCCCCGAAAACGCGGCTGCCGGGACATTGCCTGGCGCCGTGGACCACGGCGGCGATTCTGCCGGACGGCGGAATCAGCCTCTGCCGCCCGATAAGGATCGGCATGGCCGGACGGGATCGGATCAGGGACGTCTGGAACGGCGAAAAGGCGCGGAAATTCAGGCGCGCATTGCTGAAGCAGGGCCTGCTGCCGGGCTGCGCGCGCTGCTGTTCGCGGCGATTCACATGATCAAGGGCCGGTGGATGTTGATTTGCCATGGCAACAAGTTTCACATTAACCTCTTGCTGCGAGCGAAGGCAACTGCGGAGCAGTTGAACTGCTCCATATTTCTTGACCCTGAACCCTGGTACCTTAACAGTTACGTTCGCTCTTTACTGTCCGCCATTTGGCAGGAGACGCCATGACAGAGGCTTTTGGAAACAGGAATGACGCCAGTTCCGGCGGCGCGTGGAGCCTGCTTGCGGGCGGCGCGGCCTGCCTGGCGGCATCGCCATACATGACGCTGAGAATGGTGCTGCCGGGCATTTTGCTGTTGTGTGCGGTGTTGCCGGCAATCAGGAGTTCGCGTTGTTCGGCATTGGGTGTGCTGCTGTTTTTCACGCGGTTCTGGCTGCTTGCAATCGTCACCTCCGCATGGGGAACGCCCGCTTTCAAGATTGCGGCGCCTGTTCTCTGCCTCGGCTTGCTGCTTGACATGCCGGCGGCCGCGCGCGGCATCGCGGCAAAAGGTAAAGGTTTGCCCGGCGCCGCCGCGGGCGCAATCGTCGCCGCCATCCTGCTGGGCATAGGTCTTGCCATCCTGGCCCTGCTGTCGCCCGCGAACATGCCGCCGCAATGGTCGGCCCTGGCGTTCTTTATGGCCGGCGCATTCTGCATAAGCCTGATCCCGCATCCCGACTTCGCGGGCGGAATCCGGGGCGCGCGGAAATCAGCCGTTGTCCGGGCTGGAGCTGCCGCCCTGCTGGCGGCCAATCTTGTGGGAATGGCGCGCCTCGGCTCGTGGCTCTGGGCCGCCGGCCAGTCCCTGGCCCGGGAGCGCGCCGGGGACATGGAGCTCGCCCGGACATGGGCGCTGCGGGCAACGGCGCGCGCGGAGCGGCTGCAATTCGAGGGCGGAACATTACGCGGCCTGGAACGGCAGGCGCGCCTTGCCGGGGCATGCGG
>JAAZAB010000442.1 GCA_012514555.1 Lentisphaerota bacterium | reverse complement strand
GCGGCGTTGAACAAACGAACGCGGAACTCGGAATCCGTCGCGGCCACGCCGTCGGCAATGCAGTTCAGGGTTGTCTTGAGCCAGGTCTCGCTTTCCTGCAGGCGCCGCTCCATCTGGTGCTTGTAGAGCGCCATCTCGATCGCTATGCGAAGCTCCTTGTCGTCGAACGGCTTGAGCAGGTAGCCGAAGGCGTCAGAAACCTTTGCGCGCCCGAGGGTTTCCTCGTCCGTATAGGCCGTCAGATAGACCACGGGAATATCGAACCTGGAGCGGATCAGGTTTGCCGCCTGTATGCCGTCCATTTCGCCGCGAAGCATAATGTCCATCAGCACGAGGTCCGGCCGCAATTCCCCGGCTCGCGCCACGGCGTCAGCCCCGGAAGACGCCGCGGCCGGCACGCGGTACCCCATGTTAAGGAGGCTGTTCCGTATGTCCCTGGCGACAACGCTCTCGTCCTCAACGACCATGATGCTCGAATTTGACATTGCCGTTTCTCCAAGCCGCACCCGGCAGGTTTAGCCGCGCGGGTCCGGAACAGCGTCATCCGGCGCCGCGTCGCAATCCCCGCCATCGTGATTCGGGAAGGTCATGGCTGATCCGAATTCCATCTGAAAATCCGGCGAAAGCGACAAGTCTACATGTTCCACGCGCCGGACAATGGATTCAGCGTACCGCTTCTCGGAGACCGAGAGCAGGGCGCGCTTCGCCCCGAAAACGCAGGTATTGCCCACAAACCGGATACGCCGGCACGGCACGGGCGGCAGAAGGCCTATTCGCAGCGCGTTGTTGCGGCGGATGAAATTCCCGAACCCGCCCGCAATGAAGATTGTCTTCAAATCCCCGGCTTCCAGCCCCCGCATCTTGAGAAGGATGTTGGCGCCCGCCCGGATTGCCGCGGTTGCCAGCTGCAGCTCGCGCACGTCCCGCTGGAAGAGCAGCAGCGGCTCGCCCGTGGCGGATTCGGAGGCGTGCGCCAGCACAAAGTGGCAGTGCTCATCGCGCCGCACCACGCGCTTCGCAACGGATGCGGGCACGCCGTCCGGAAATTCTGACGGCTCCAGGATCCTGCCGGTCTCGTCAATGACCCCCACCCGCAGCAGTTCCGCCACGGCGTCCACCAGGCCGGACCCGCACAGGCCCGAGGGCCGGGCATTTCCAATGACATTGATCCGGAGCGATTCATTGATCACGACCTTGTCGATGGCGCCCGCGGCGGCGCGCATGCCGCAGGAAATCCGGGCGCCCTCGAAGGCCGGCCCGGCCGCAACCGAGGTTCCAAGCATCTCCTTCCCGTCGAAAAGCACGATCTCGCCATTCGTACCTATGTCCACGAGCATGGCCGGGCTTTCCGCTTCATCCATGCGGGTCGCCACAACGCCCGCGACCGTGTCGCCGCCAACGAACCCGCCGACCTGCGGGAAAACGTAGACCTTCGCGTTCGGATGCGTGTCCAGGTCGAGATCCGAGGCCTTCAGGGCCAGGGCATCGTTGAAAGCCGGCACGAACGGAAGTTCCCCGAGGGCCGACGGATCCACCCCGCAGAGTATCTGCTGCATGGCGGTGTTGCCCGCAAACACCACTTCGTAGATTGAGCCGGCTTCCACCCTGGCCTGGCGCAGGAGCTCGCCGATCATCTCGTTGATCGCCGCCAGCACCGCGCGCTGCAGATGAATCAGGCCCCGCGGCTCCTCCCGGCATTTCCGGATGCGCGCGATAACGTCGTCCCCTAAGGATGTCTGCGGGTTCATCCGCGCGTCAACCGCCAGATCAAGGCCGGTCTTCAAATCCACCAGGACGCCGACCAGCGTCGTGGTCCCGATGTCGAACGCGACCCCGTGGCTGAAGGCGGTCGTGTCGCCCGCTTCGAAATCTACAAGCTCGTCATCCGCCAGCACGGCCGTGCCCTTGAAGCCGGCCTTGCGAAGACGGGCCGGCAATTCGCGGACAAGATCTATGCCTATTTTGAAAGGGCCTATGACGGCGCGCAGCCGTTCCACATCCGAGAGAGCGTCGTCCTGCGCGGGCGCGGGCAGGTCAAGGAATTGCTTCCTGACCGCCGGAAGGACCTCCAGCTCGCCGCCCGCGCTGTCCGACAGGATGATCTGGCGGCTCTCGAAAAGGGAAGCCGCGGGGATTTCGACAACCGCATCACCCTGCACGCGCGCCTGGCAGGCCAGGCGCCAGCCCTCCCGGACGCGGGCATCGCCCAGGATTTTGGCGCAGGATTGCGTGGCCGGGCAGCTCCCGCCCGTCACGCGCACCCGGCACTTGCCGCAGGTCCCGCCCCCGCCGCAGGGAGTCTGGAGAATATATCCGGCCCGTGCCGCGACCTCCAGGAGAACGGTTCCGGGCAGAACATAGACGCTGCGGCCGGAAGGCTCGAACACCACCTTGAATTCCTTGCGCTTCATTAACAAGCCCGCCTTTGCGCCGCGGCCGCATCAATGGCGCTGAAAAGAAAACGGCATGCGCTTCCCGCTTCGATGCGAGCCGGACTGTGAGTCAAACCCGTTGCCCGGGCCCCGGGGAAAAAACCGGCGGAGGGAGAGGGATTTGAACCCCCGGTGCCCTTGCGAGCACACATGATTTCGAGTCATGCGCATTCAACCGGACTCTGCCATCCCTCCGGCATAATCTTCACCTGGCAAACTGGCTTGTTTTCTCATTCCCACATGCCGGCGTGCACGAGGCGTTCACGCGCGCCGGCCTGTGCCGCATGCAAAGCCACGCGGCGCCGGCGCCATCCGGAAAACGGGAAAACCCGGGCAAACATAAACCTTCGGGGCATCGGCGTCAAGAGCAAGAAGGGATTGAGGATTAAGAGTTTTGGGTTTTGAGTTGGAAGAGGGGGCAGAAGCCAGGGGATAGGATATAGGGGATAGGGGATAGGGGATAGGATATAGGGGATAGGGAGAAGAGGGGATAGGATATAGGGGATAGGGAGAAGAGGGGATAGGGAGCCACAGAGGACGCAGAGGGCATCGAGAGGTTATTTTGATTCTGACTGCTCTCCCCTCTTATCGTCCTCGAGCAGCCTCCCCTGAACCCCGAACCCGATCCCGATCCCGATTTCGATAGCGATAGCGATTTCCTCTCCCCTCTCCCCTATTTCCTATCCCCTCATTTCTCGTCCTCGTCCTCGTCCTCGCCGCTTGATTCAACGCTCTGTGTGGCCGTCGCGTTGCACGTGACGCCTAAGCGCGTCGCACAGCGACGCGGCTACAGAGGCCCTTTCTCTTTCGATACCGATACCGATAGCGATAGCGATTTCGATAACGGTCTTCCCCTCCCCAACTCAAAACTCAAAACCTCTCCCTATCCCCTATATCCTAACCCCTATCCCCTCTCCCCATTCCATTCCTGCTTTCCTGATTTCCAAATAGTCTCCTGTATTTTCTGACCTTCTCTGCGCCTCTGCGCGAAACATGTTTTCATCCTGTTTTCTTCTGCGGCGGAGCGCCTCAAGGCGCCAGCGCTGCGCAGGCGGACGGCCGGATGACGCGAATGTCGCAGGGCCTGCCATAGCGGCGGAGAAATCCCTCGGCCACGGCCGCGCCGACGGCCCGGGCATTTTCCGGCGCGGCCAGGATGACGGCGCTGCCTCCGAACCCTCCGCCCGACAGCCGGGCGCCGAGCGCCTGGGGCAGGGCGCGGGCGGTTTCGACAATGAAGTCCAGCTCCGGGCAGGAATTCTCGAAATTCCGTATGGAGCTTTCGTGGCTTTCATACATCAGCCGGCCGAACGCCCCCAGGTCGCCGCGGCCCAGCAGATCGAGGGCCTGGAATACGCGCGCGTTCTCTCCAACCACATGCAGGGCGCGCCGGGCGGCAACCGGGTCGAGGCATGGCGAATGCCGCGTCCATTCCGCGAGCGAAACATCGCGCAGCGCCTTGACAGGATGGTCGAGAAGGCGGCCGAAGGCGGCGGCGGCTTCCTCGCAGCGGGCGCGGCGCTCGTTGTATTCGGAGGCGACCAGGCTGTGCTTGACATGGGTGTCCGCCACAATGAAGCACGCGCCGGGGCCAATGGAAACCGGCGCCGCGGTCAGGGCGCGGAAATCCGAATACACCAGGCCGTTTTCGCTTCCGAACAGGCTGGAAAACTGGTCCAGCAGCCCGCAGCGCGCGCCGGTGTACTCGTTTTCGGCGGCCTGGCATATTTT
>JAAZAB010000441.1 GCA_012514555.1 Lentisphaerota bacterium | reverse complement strand
GACGTCGTGACCATTGCCATGGGAATGTCCCTTGGCCTGACAACCTGGCCGCGAACCGGAAGCGTGACCGTGGACCGCGGGCCCCTGAGCTATTCCCTGAAGATCGGCGAGCGCTGGCAGCGCTGCGGCGGAACGGATGCCTGGCCGGAGTGGGAACTGTTTCCCGCCACGCCCTGGAATTATGGCCTGCTTCTTGACGCCCGCGATCCGGCGGCGGGCTTCAGGATATCGGAGAAGGGGCGGGTTGCGGATCAGCCATGGAGCTTGGAGACCGCCCCGATCGAGATCGCCGCGCGGGCCAGGCGCATTCCGGCATGGAAGCTGGTCAACGAAACGGCTGACGTTCTCCGCGACAGCCCGATCCGTTCGGGCCAGGATGAGGAAACCGTCACCCTTGTTCCGCTCGGGTGCGCCCGGCTGAGAATGAGCTGCCTGCCCGTCATCGGCGACGGCCCGGACGCCCGGGAATGGGAATGACGCAACGAGCAGTTGGCATGCGGCCGCGCGCCGGCGCGGGATAACGGCGGCGTTGGCAAGAGCGAGAAAAAAGGAACGGATGCAGGCATGAAAATTCTCACCTGCAACATAAGGTGTTTCGGGGCCGGCGACGGCGCCAACAGCTGGGTGAACCGCGCAAGCCTCTGCGGGGCAATTATCAGGTCGAGGCTTCCGGACGTCATCTGCTTCCAGGAGATGTGGGATGAGCAGTTCGCCGACATGTCATCCGCGTTCAAGGAGTATCAATCGTACGCCATGGTTGATGAGCCCGTCGGGCGTCGGCCGATGAACTGCATATTCTACCGGTCGGACGCCTACGTGAGGATATCCGCCGGCGGGTATTGGCTGTCGGAAAAACCGCATGCGGCGGGGACCAAGTCGTGGGACAGCGATTGCGTGCGCCTGGCGAACTGGGTCCGGCTCCAGGACCGCGCCACTGGAGTTGACTTCAGGGTGATCAACACGCACCTGGATCATGTCGGGCAGCATGCCAGGGAGCAGCAGGCGCGCATGATAGTCGAGGACGCGAAAGCATACCCGGATGACTATCCCCAAATCCTTGCCGGGGACATGAACTGCGATTCGCGGAACCCGGCCATTGCGGCATTCAAGGCCGGAGGGTGGACGGACACCTACGGCGCCGTTCATGGGACAAAAGACCCGGGCCACACCTATCACGCGTTCCTCGGGCCCAGGTATGAATCGGACGTTGGGAAAATGGATTGGATATTCGCCCGTGGCGGGATCAAGCCGGTTGACGCGGCGATCATTGAGGATTCCGACGGCGAGAGGTATCCCAGCGACCATTATTTCGTGAGCGCCACGGTCATCATGTTGAACCCCTGACGATGGCGGGCTGCGCTCCCGAGGGCCTGGCCGCGGCCGGGAAAAATCGCACCGGATTGAAGGAGGGGCCCCGGCGATGAGACTATTCTTTCCTGAATTTTGCACCACTTGCTGATTTTCCGGTCCTGACTTGATCCTGCTTCTGGCTTTCCATCACATTCGGCCACCACCTTTCCGGCCCGTGCACGAAGTTTTTTGCACGGCACAGGCTTCGATTG
>JAAZAB010000440.1 GCA_012514555.1 Lentisphaerota bacterium | reverse complement strand
GCATTGCGTTTGAATTACCATGCGCGAAAAAGTACGGGTAAGCTGTTGTAAAAGAAGTTCATTTTTCAAACGCAAAATCCGGGTTCATGCGGCGTGTCCCAATCTTCTATCTTGGAGGTTGCCTCACGGTCGGTCATGGTTCCGTATCCTTCCGGGCGTGTTGCGGATCGGCATAGCGAACGGGAATATCGCGATCCAAGTCGGCGATCAGGCAGGCCAGCATGCCGTCGGGGGCGAGTCGGCCAATGACGGCGTTTTTGGCCAGGCGCAGGGCATACTGGTTGCACCATGCTGCCCTGGCAGCGCTTAAACCTTCAATCGATTTGTCGAAAGGCGTCATTACCAGGAGCCGGCCGCCATCAATGGCGCGTTGAATGCGCGGCGGAAAATGATCCGGCAAGCCGTGCGCCAGAATCCAGACCATGTGGGTTCCGTCGGCAAGGCAGCCATCGAAGACGGCCCGTTCCATGGGGCTGAGAAAGCCGCTGATCACACAGGCGGGGCGTTCGGGCCATTCCGATGCAGGGGCGAAAAATCTTTCGCCCATGCCGCGGGAAGCCAGAAAGGCGGTCATGGGCAAATCAGGCAATGCGCGATTGCCCGCAAAAAAGCGCGGTTCGCCATGGCGCAGGGCGTCCCAATGGACGGGGTTGTCCCGAATGTAGCCTCGAATGTTGTCCAGCGCCCGCGCATCGCGCACGATGATGTCGTAGTAATTGCGTTGCCACGGGGCATCGCCACCCAACGATTTCGTCACGCCGATTTTGAATCCGCGCACGATCGAGCCCAGCGTTCGCGATGTTCCGCACGGACGCGGCCGGAACGATCGGACCCCCATGGGCGAAATATTTTTCGCCCCTGCGGCCACCCCCGCGGCGCCGGATTGGATGGCATGCCGTTCCGGCCGGATCACGACGATCCCATGCACATGATCCGGCATGACGATCCATTCATCCAGCGCGGCCCTCGGAAAATGGTCGGGAATCGCACGCCAGCAGGCCGCCGCCGCGCGCCCGGCGGCGTTCAGCGCCATGCGCCCGTTGACCACCGTTCCGAACAGCGGCCGGTGATCCGCCACGCACAGCGTAACAAAATAGACGCCCCCGCCCGCATAGTCGTGACCGCGCAGCCGGATCGAGCGGCGGTGATGCATCGCCGTATCATACTTTGTCGTCCGGGATCCGTTCGTCACGCTGCGCCCCCTCCCACCGGACCCTCCTCCTAATCGTCCGCGCCGCCGAAAGGCGTCATGCCATCAACGAGCCGCCGTATATGATTCAAGCGGATGCTTTTCCTTCCGAAATGCGACTCCCGGCTTCTTTCTTGTTCCCCGCTCTGAATATATCCGGCATGTCCGTTCAGCCCGTTCTTTAATCACCGCCCTTAACTCCTTCGGCCCCAGCACTTTGACATCCGGCCCGAACCCCTGGACCCACGGCACGACATCCTGCACATCATACACGGGCAGTTCCAGTTCCACGGACCCGTCCCGCCGCCCCCGCAGCTTCTGTCCCTGGCGCCATGTCTTCTCCCCGATATATGACGCCAGCTTGGGCGCGAACAGGAGCCGTACGGGAAAGGTCTTCCTGCCGTCGCCGTGGATAAAGCGGCCAACCCGCTTTTTAAGCACGTCCCTGGCATTAAAGCCGGCCGGGATATCGAATCGGGTCTCCGTGACTTTTGCCTCCTGAATCCGGCCCAAGGCATACTGGGTCAAGTCCTTCCACTTTCCGCTCCTGGCCAGGACATACCACTCGCCTTCCAGGTTGGCCAGGTGGTAGGGGTGAATGGCGTGCCGCAATGGCTTTTTGTACCGGTGCGACTTATAGACGATCTCGACCACGTTCTGGTGTTGCAAACCGCGGACGACCTGTTTCCAGACCTCCGGTCGTATTGCCCGGGCCGGCGGCGCGTGAAAGCTGACCTTGCTGACGAGGTACTCGGGCGGGACGGAAATCATATCCGGCAGATAAGCGGCCAGCTTGTCGAAAATCTGTTTCAGCTCCGCGGCCACGGGCGTGCCCTGGAACATCGCCATGGCCTGGGACCCGACCAGCATGGCAAACAGGTCCCCCTCGTTCATCATGATGGACGGCATGAACCAGCTCTTGTCCGTGAAATAAAGCCCCTTTTTCCTTTCATCGTAGGCGATCGGGGCGTCAAGGAAGTCCCGCATGTAGTCAATATCCCGCTGAATAGTCTTGGCGCTGCACTCCAGCCTGGCCGCCATCCTGGCGCAGCTGGGAAAGCGCCCCTCCCGTATGAACTCTCCGATGGCGAGAAGCCGCCGGAGCTGCGGTTTGAACTTGGTCGCGCCCATAAGCTTCTTTCGCTGCCACTCAAGCATCCGGATTCTGACTACCGATTGCCGTCTGCCTGAACTGTTGCGCTTTTTCCCTGTTATTTTTTCAACCTGGGACACTGTTTGTCATAGGTGGTGTTCTAGCATTGTCTCGTATTGAAAACAAGGGGCAAAGGAGGCTGAAATGAATGGCTGGTCTGAGGCGGTCAGGCAGGTGATGCCGCACGTGGTCAAGGTCGAGCTGCCGGATTCTCACGGCAGCGGGTTCCTGATCGCGTATCGCAACATCGGCCGAAACCGGCAATGCGTCGTGATTGCCACGGCGGCCCACGTGGTCCGGCACGCGGCCAAGTGGGACGTGCCCTGCCGGATTCACTACCAGGGCCAGGAACTGGTTCTGAAACCGGAGCAGCGGGCGATGGGGCTGTTCGGGAACGAGGATGTCGGAGTCATTGAGTTCGACCCCGGGGAATTCAAGCTGCCGCCGCGAGTGCTGACCGTGCTTGACCGGAAGACGGTCCTCGAGCCCGGGTATCCCCTTGGCTGGTGCGGCTTTCCAAACATCATGGATTGGCACAACTGCTCTTTTGCCGGCCATGTCAGCACGCCCGTGGAGGGATCGGAGGGCGACTACCTGGTTGATGGCGTCGTTATCCACGGGGTCAGCGGCTCTCCCGCTTTTGCCGTCATGGACGGACGCGTGGTCCTTGTCGGACTGGTCTCGGCCTATTACCCAAACAGGGCCACCGGGGAAGCTCTGCCCGGAATGGGCCTTGTCCAGTCCATCCATCCCATCATCGATTTCTTTCTTCGGGCGAACAAAAGCAACAAGAAAGGGTCAAGGCACGGAAGAACGAAATCCGGGAAACGACAGGAGGCGTGACATGGATGCCGCAATTACAGGCCTTACCGCCTACCTGGAACGCATTGCCAGGTACTTGACACAGGAGCATGGGCTCAAAATCCGCCGCGACAACGGCGACGAGCGGGTCTGGCTTGCAAGGCATTTCGGCAGGCTGGAGGGAGGCCGGCGGCGCGGG
>JAAZAB010000439.1 GCA_012514555.1 Lentisphaerota bacterium | reverse complement strand
CTTGCCTCTTCTGTAGCGCGCCACGGCGTGGCGCGATTTCGCAACCTCCTGGGAGCGCGGCCGTCCCGGCTGCCGTATCCGAGGCGAAGCGCGCCGCACAGCGGCGCGGCTACACAAGCAGCGGATCGCCTGTCCCAAAGGCCCCCGGCCGCCGTATCCGAGGCGAAGCGCGCCGCACAGCGGCGCGGCTACATAAGCAGCGGATCGCCTGTCCCAAAGGCCTGCCGCCGGCCTGGCCGCGAAGGTTGCGCCCGGAACGGCAACGAATGACGACAAGGCCCGCTTGAAATATTTACTCGAAGTTTTGAAAACGCGGGCTTGACCTGAAAGGTGCGGTTTTGTACATTATAGACATGAAAGGAGAAACGACGCCATGACTACCCTGAGCATCGCGGAGGCCCGGAACGGTCTTGCCGAGGCAATCAATCGCGTGAGCTACGGAGGCGAGCGCGTTGTCTTTGCCAGACGCGGGAAGCCGGTTGCCGCCCTGGTATCGCCCGAAGACCTGGCCTTGCTGCAACGGATCGAGGACGGCGAAGACATACGCGCCGCCCGAAAATCTTTGCGGGAATACGAGCGCAATCCGTCGAACGCAATCACACTTGACGAATACGTCCGCACGCGGGGCGCCCGCAAATGACCCACACCGCCATCCTGTTGCGCGACGCTCAAAAGGCGTTGGACAAGATGGACGCCGACTTACGCGAACGCATGGTCCGCGCAATACGTCTTCTTGAAGACGATCCGCGACACCCCGGCGTAATCAAGATGACCGGGCCGGAAGACCTTTACCGTGTTCGCGTGGGCGAATGGCGCATTGTCTATGCGATTCGGGACCACGAGCTTGTGGTGATTGTCATTCGCATAGGGCACCGCCGGGAGGTGTACCGCTGACAACGCTTTGCCCCGGACCAGCTATAAATCGGGGCGGAGGGATTTGAACCCTCGACCTTTTGGTCCCGAACCAAACGCGCTACCAGGCTGCGCTACACCCCGCTGCAAAGAAAGAGTGACAGGTTAGCTTGCCTCGATCCAAAGTCAATCCAAACCGGCAACAATCCGCAAAGAGCCCATGGCTGAGTCAAGAACGGCCACGGAGGCCCATGCTTCGCCGAACCTGCGGCGCAGGGCAAGCCCGATGCCCTCCGGCGGGAACAATTAATTCGCATTCTCCGTGCAATTCCATTCTTACTGCTGACTTCTGAATCCTGTTTCCTGGGCTGCGTCCTATTTCACATTGCGGAGCCGGCGGTTGATTTCCTCAAGATCGAACGCCTCGGGATCGAAAGCATCCTGCTCCCACCCTGCCGGGTCGTCATCATCCCCGGCGTCCGGTTCATTCATGGCGTTCAACATTGATTCGTAGCCTTCAATTCCGCCGCAATCCTCGGGCGGACAGGCCGATTCGCCGTCCAGGCAAACAGGATAGCCCGGGAACTTTTCCCCCCTTCCGGAGATTTTTTCAACCAGTATTTCGCATTCCCAGTCGGAGCCGGGATCATACAGATAGGTGAAGGAGTCGCGCTCGCGCGGCGCCACTTCGCAAAGATGCACGCAGCTTTCGTCAATGGCTTCAGACCGCTCTATGTCCGCCTTCGAGTCGGAATATTTCATGTTGCCTGCGACGAAATAGTGGCCGCGCGTTCCGCTCCAATCCAAGGCCGCCTGCAGGGCTCGATGCAACATGCCCAGGTCCGCCTCGCCGGGCAGCACAAGGCTTCGCCAGATTCCCGGCCGGCACCCTAGAAGCGAGACGTGAATCTGGAACAACCGGCCGGGCGCCTGGAGCCGGGCATCCCCGGCATCCGGCATGCGGGGGCGTTTCACTGTTTTTGAGTTTTTGGGTGCGCTCTTCCTGGCCATGAATTGCGGCTCCTTTTGCGGGGCATGATTGTTGAGGCGGACTGTCCGGCGGAATGCGGAAACAGCGCGAAGATATAGCAGCGGGAAAGCGGGCTGTCAAAAAGTTTTTATCAGATCCACATTCCGCGCACGGGACCTCAATACCATGCCACAGGCGTGATAGGAATCATGGTCGAACCGCCGAGCGGAAACTCGCTGGAAGCCCCCGTGCTGCTGAACATGAACGACCAGGTTCCCGAATCCGGACTGAAGACCGCGCGATCCGTGATGCCGTCGCCGTCGTAGTCGCCCGGCGCCGGAAACCGCCCGGCGCCGCCGAACACCGCGCCCGCGGCCAGCCATTGGCCGGAGAGGGTCTGGATGAACCATGAGCCGGTCGAGCCCTGGTAAACCGCCATGTCCGCGAGTCCATCGCCGTTGAAATCGCCAGGAACGGGCCACCAGCCCGGAGCGCCCAAAACCGGGGCTGCGACCTGCCCGGTCCCGGTTAACAACACATACCAGGCCCCGCTGGCCTCGTGGTAGACAGCGTAATCCGTCATCCCGTCCCCGTCATAGTCGGCCGGAACCGGCAGCAGCCCATTGCCTCCGAAAACCCCGCCCATGGAAAGATATCCGCGCGACCATGACATGATAAGCCACCGCCCTTCCGGCCAGTCGTACAATGCAATGTCCTGGCGCCCGTCGCCGTCGTAATCCCCGGGCGCAGGAATCCATTGAGGGCCGCCGAGGCGCGTGATTGCCACCCGCCCCGTGCTGCTGAACAGGAAGCACCAGAGGGCCGTCTCTTCGCAGTACAAGGCGTAGTCGGCAAGGCCGTCCCCGTCAAAGTCGCCCGGGACAGCCATGAACCCGCCCGCGCCGAAATTCCACCCGTCCGCCAGCACGCGCCCGGTCCAGGAATAGACGCTCCAATTGCCTGCCGCCCAGTCGTAGACGGCGATATCCGACCGCCTGTCGCCGTCGAAATCGTTGGCCGCGTGTCTTGCCGCGCCCTTTGACGAGGGCGTTCCGAAGGCCTTGATGCACACGTTGAGCCGGCCGGCGTCAGCCGAGACATCGGCCCAGAGTTCCCCGTTGGCGGCGGCAAAGCTTTCGCCGGGCGAAGAAGACGCCCGGCTGCTGTATCCCGGGACGATCATTTCGATCGGCACCGGATAGAAGTATCCGGGAGTCGTGAATTTCACCACGACCGAAAAACGTCGGCCCGCGTCAAAAGCCACCGGCGCGGGCAGGGTCACCGTGTAGTAGCCGGCGTTGGTGAAAGCGCCGGCCATTGAGGCCGCCAGGCCTCCGCCGCGCGGGCTGCCGGCCGCCACGTTGGTATAGACATACGCCTCGTATTCAAGATTCGGCGCCACGGCGTAGAACGATATCGCGTCGATCGAGCCGGCGGCCGGCGGCGTGAAAATGTTCGCGCCCCAGCCGGTGGGCGACGCGAACCCGTAGGACGTGCACAATCCAAGCGGATCGTATTGATAGACGCAGCGGTGATTCCACGGGTTTTCGCCGTTCAGAAAAACCACGTTCTCCTGGCCGAACGCCGTATCGAAATACGACACGTGGAAATACCCGTCTTGGCCCCAGGCTGAGCCCCAGCTGTTCTTCACGATGAACGCGCCGTCGCCGGGCGGCACGGCGGCAAAATTCGAGGAGGCATACTTGTCGTCCCAGCCGACGATGGCCACACCGTGGTTGGCTGTCCTGGGCCCAAAATAATAATATGCCGCGCCCTGTTCCCGGTAGTTGGAGGGATCGTACTGCATGGCTGTGAACACGGCCCCGTGCGCCATCACCGCGCGCTTGATCTCATCGTTATCGGAATAGCTTGAGCGGTCCGGCAGCATCCGGACCTCCTGCACATGCCGTGCAACCCACCAGGCGGGATCGCTGCCGCCCTCGTTGGGATAAGGGTCGTCGAACTGCGTCATGGGTCCGGCCCAGCGCGCCAGGTATGCCATGGCCATATGGGAATTCCCCCCGTCATCCATCCCATAATCGAAGCCGTGCAGGTTGGCCATGTTGTTCTCGGAAAAGAACCAGGCCCGGTATGGCAGAAGGCAGGATTCCAGGGATGCGCAGGCTGCGAAAGCCCAGCATGTTCCGATCTGGCCCTGGTCCTTTACCGGGCTCACCCTGCCGGTCAGCCGCAGGTCATAGGCGGCGGGGAGAGCCTCGTCCGCCGCGCCGCGATAGCGCGGCGCCATGCGCCTCACAGCGGCATCCGCGGGCGAAGGCCGGTACCCGAACATGGAATCCCCGGCCGTCTTTTTCACGGCCTGCCCCTGCCCGGCAAATGCGGAATTCAAAGGCGCCAGGCGCCCGTCCTGTGCAAGCGCAGCCACTGACAAGACCGCAAAGGCAAAACAAAAACATCCGACCGATTTCATGCAACCGCCTTTCTGGTAACGGACCGGCCGCATTCTACCGGCAGTCATGCCCGGCTGCAACCTTTCAGATACGTCGTTTATCCCGGATTTTGCGGGATTATCGCTCCCGGCGCAGGTCATCAGTCGTGCGCGCCGGCCGCGGGAATATTCGTGGCTTGCCCTGGCGGGGCGCCGGGCGCCGGAGCGGCCGGCCGGTATTCGTCCGGCACAGCGCAAAGCGCATCAGGATTGCCCAGCATGATGTAAACGATGGCGTTCACCCCGAATCGCCCGGCGCCCAGCGCAAGGAGGCCGGCGGCATTCGTGGCCGCTGCATCCGGCCCTGCAATCCCGGGCGCCAAGCTGCCGCCCGACTCCGCGTTCCCGTCCAAAAGCGCGCCATACCCGTTCACGGTGATCAGGGCCGCCGGGCGTCCGTTCAGCCAGCCGATCTCAGCCGGCGTCCTGGCGCCGCCGGCGCCGGGAGCGAGCCCCACCCCCTTGTGAATCCTGTCATACAGCGCGTGCCCGGCCGGCGCCGGCGCGAACTTGATCCCGGGCGCAGCGCGCTTGATTTCGCGGCGAAACGCCAGGTCGAACACCGTGTTCCGCCCCGGCCTGCCCGCGTCCGCCCACACGCAGCCCCCGCCCAGAAGGTATTCCCGCATCCTCTCCAGCTCCTTGTTCGAGAAGGTGAAATTTCTTGTTCCGCTCAGAAACACGAACAGCGGCATGCTATTAGTCAAATCGGGGGAAGCTATGTCAATTGTCCTGGCCTGGAAATCGGCGTTGATCGCCGCGCCCGCGTCCGAGCCGGCCAGGCCGACCAGGCGATCCATTGCCAGAGGATTGACATTCCAATCGCCCCCGTACCGGCCGCGCGCTATTTCCACGCGGACGCGCGCGGGCACGGCCGGCTTCGTCCTTGCCGCCGCCTGAGCCGGCTTTGGCTTGCGCGCTGGGATCGAGGCCACGGCCTTGTCCCCGCCCTTCCCGGCGGGCGGCCTGGAGGCGGGCGCGGCAGGCGTTGTCAAGGCGGCTTCACGAACACGGCCGTCCGTGTCCGCCCCGGGCCGAACTGCGACGGCGGCCGTCTCCGGCGCCTCCGGCTTAACGAGGCGCGCCAAGTTCGGCCCGCTGACATCCGGCGGCCGTGACGCCGCGGGAGGCCCGGGCTTTGGAACGGGCGCAGCCGCCGTTTCCGAGCGCGATTCATCCTTCGCTTTGACTTCGCCGGCACCGGATGAGGTCCGCATTTCAGCTCGGGCCGCCGTTCCGCCGGCTGTCGCGCCCGCATTATCCCCGGCGCTTTCCCCCGGCTCCGACATTCCGCGCATCGGCGACGGGCGCGGATGGCCGGCGACTGTCACGATGGAAGACGTTTCTCCCCTGGCGCCGGCGCCCTGCATATCCGCCACAAGCGCGGATTCACCCTTGGCGCCGACGCCGGCAAACACTCCGCTTTTCTTCAACATGAAAAACATCCCCATTGCCCCGACACAGACCCCGATCAGCAGGATCGCGGCCATCGCGGCAACTCGCTGGAACGAAAAGCCCTCAAATCGTCCGGCCCTGGCGATCCTCAAAACCTCCGCCCGCCGCTCATCCGTAAGGCGCTGAGCGCCGGATCGGGCTGCCAAGGCGTCCCTGATCAAATCGAGGGTCGGCTCGATTTCGGCCAAAGCCGCCCGACAGCCCTCGCATTCGGTCAAATGCAGCCGCACCGTGTCAGTATCGGCCGGGGACAATTCGCCCAGCGCATAGGACGTCAGCTTTTCTTCCGCCTGTTCGCAGTTTTTCATCGTCCGCTCACTTCCCGGTACATCAAAATAACTTCAGCGTTTGGCCGGGCGGCGGCCGGCCCGCCTCCAGGGCATCCATCCGCCGGACCATGCTCCCCACCTTGCGCACCGCGTGATGCAGCAGGCACCCGGTGTTTCCTTCCGTCCGCCCGGTCACGCGGCTTATCTCCCTGTAAGAAAGCCCCTCCTGCAAACGCAACAACAACACTTCCCGCTCGGCGGCGTCCAGCCGGTCCACACACTGCAGCGCCAGTTCCATCCGCCCGTCCCCTCCAGCCCCGCCCGCCTTATCTTTTCGCAGCGCGGCTTCCCGCCCGTGGTTCTCGTGCAGCGAGCGCAGCCGCCCCTCGTGCCGCAGATAGTCAACAGCCTCGTTGTGCGCCACCCGGTACAACCACGCGCGCACCGAATACGCCGCCGCCGCGCGCGCCGCCGGCCGGCTGCGGAACAGCTTGACAAAGACGTTCTGCACCACGTCCTGGGCCGCGTGCGCATCCCTGAGCAGGCCCGTGGCGTAGCGCAGCAATGCCCCCTCGTGCGCCTCCATCACCGCTTCAAAGTCGCGGCTCAACTCCGCGTCGCCTCGTGCTTCTCGTTCCATGCCGACCTCATGGACGGTGCGTCTTTATCCCTGATAACGTTTTACGCGCCAAAAATCTTCAGAAAACAGGGACCCGGAATTACCGCATTGGCTGAAAAACCGGCGCCGCAACATCCGAATCCCGATATGTTCCATTTGTATCATGTTCTGCCGGATCATTCCAAGGCCATTGCATGGAAATTGCCGCTTTCAGAATGAGCCTCGCCATCCCTCCAGTCACGCCTGGCAGCCCGCCTGCCTCCTCTTCCCGCGGCCGCCCGGACGCACAGGACTGCATGGCGCCCGGCTTGCCGCCGGCAAACATCCGCCGGCTTCTTTTCAGCGCGGCGGGCTTGGCGCTGCTGCTCATGATCCTGGCGCTTGCCGTCACAATGCGCCGCCAGCGCAGCGCCGGCGCGCACCAATCGCAAAATCCGGGTTGAACGGCCCGCCACCAATGCGAAACAACAAATGCCCATTTTCACCGAAATCGATCAAGCAATGGAATATGCCCGCACGCATCCTGATGACGGCCCCGGCATACTGGAGCGGCTCGATTCCGTTCGGAGCCGCGCAAAGGGCACGCCGATGGAGGCTCGCGTGGAAAACGCAATACGCCGGCACAGGGCCTTCCGCCGGGAGCGCATCGACAACATCATCCGCGACATGCAGGCCGAAGCCCATGGGCTCATGGCCAACGGAAACTACGCCGGAGCCGAACAGGCCGTGCGCGCTTTTCGCGCCCCGCCGGCGCCTGAAATCGAGAAAGTCCGCCGCAGCCTCCTGGATGAAATTCGCGGGAAGACCGACGGGGGAACCGGAAAATGAACCGGCCGCGCAGCCCGCTCAGCGGGCCCTCGGCCGCACCAGGCTGCTGAACGCCAGCATTGTCAGCGCCAAACACGCCGCCCCAGCAAATACCGACGGGTGCCCGTACCTCATCCATGCGAAGCCGCCCAGGGCGGGAATGCTCATTGACACCGCGTGGTTGATCGTTATGCCAAGGGACAGGGTGGGCGCAATATGCTCCGGCTTCACGGCAATCCTTGCCAGGTATGTGTCGCGCGCCATGTTCACCCCGAAAAGCAGCTGATCCCCCACAAAGCAAGCATAGAGAATCCACAATGCCATTCGCCCGTCCGGCACCAGGTGCGCCAACCCGTAGCCGGCGCACACAAGAAAAACGAGAATCGAATCGGCCACGAGCACCGCGCGCTCGCCAAATCTGTCTATCGCCCTGCCCAGGGCCGGCTGAAACAGCATCCCAAGCACCGACGCAGCGATCCAGAGCTGGGCGAAAATAAACGCCGGCTGATGGAATACCTGCACCAGCAGCCATGGCCCAAACGTTATGAATATCTGCTTTCTCGCGCCGAAAAGAAAGGCAAGCACGTAATAGAGCCAATACCTGTTGTCCCACAGGAATTTAGGCCGCTGAATGTGCGAGCCAGGCATGCGCATCCGCCAGAAAAACACGGCTCCCGATAGAGCACACACGCCGCCAACAGTGAAAATCAGGCGGTAGCCGGCATGCCAATGCTTCATGCCCAGCCACACAAAAGTGCAGCCCGCAATCCCGGCAACAGTCATGAACCCGGCTATCTGGCCCAGCCGACGTCCTTTCCGGTTCGGATCGGCAAGGTCCATGCTTATTGACGAGCGCACGGGCATGATGAGATGCGCGCCAGCGCTCCACAGCGTGACCCACACCAGCATCCAACCCCAGTCCCCGCCCATGGCGGCCAGGCCCAGAGTTCCCAAGCCTATCGCCGCGGCCGCGGCGGCGGCAATACGCGTCTCGGGCAGAAAGAACAGCATCCCGGCCATGACCGCTGTCAGAAATCCGGGCATCTCTCTCGGAAATTCGAGCCGCCCGCGCGCGGACGCGCTCAGGGAGAAAGTATCGTTCACGTAGTTGTTGAACGTGGTCTCGAACATTCCGCCTGCCATGCTCACCATGAACAGGCCAAGCATGAA
Organism: Lentisphaerota bacterium; assembly: GCA_012514555.1. Classification (GTDB taxonomy): domain Bacteria; phylum Verrucomicrobiota; class Kiritimatiellia; order JAAZAB01; family JAAZAB01; genus JAAZAB01. The sequence continues at coordinate 7,313 of JAAZAB010000439.1, read as the reverse complement.
AAGAACCAGGTTCCGCGACCGGTTCGAAGAGGATCCGGGAGCAATTTGAATATCAGGAAAAATGGAACGCAAAGGTCACTCTCTCATCTCTTTTCCTGATGCTCCTGATTTTCTCATTCAAAATCATCCGGAGTATGTCACAATACACCTTCACCCGCTACGCCTTGCATCTGCCGCACTCTGACCAATCGCAAAATCCGGGCTGAAGCCTCCGCAGCGCGTCAAACAAGCTGAAAAAAGAATACCCCACCAAGGCCGTTTTTAAAGCCGAACTGCTTGCCCCAAATGATACTTTGAGTCAAAAGAGTCGAAAAGTTTCGTGGGCAGAGTTGATTTGGACTTCAAACGAACCAGGCAGGGTATTCTTTCAATCACATTCAAGTATTCAAAGAACTGATGCTTATTAAAGCATTACCTGTGCCAAGCGCAGAAACCATCCAACCCCATCGTCAAGCAGGCCCTTAAAAACACACTATCAACCTACACCGCAAACAGTTATATCCAATTTTAAAAAGGTCTCCCTGTTTTATGAAGAAACGGATCCATTGTACTCTAAACACCTGTCACAAAATGATGTTTCAATATGCTACATATTGTTGCATTATTTACCAAGCTGTGATAACGCGACTGCGATATCGCGTCCGGGTGTTTATCAGGCCCCGCAATGGGGATTGGGATCGAGGCGGTTGACATTCCAACGGCAGCGGCAGGCTGCTGCAGTCTTGACCAGAGGCAAGCGCGGGGGGCGGGTACTTGCGTGTTTTGAGTTCCGGCGCGCCTGCGGCAATCACCGCATTTTCTGGACGATCTGGATCAGCGGCATGAACATGGCAATCACGATGGTGCCCACCACCACTGACAGCATGACAATGAGAAGCGGCTCAATGATCCGCGTCATCCCTTCCACCGCGGTGTCCACTTCGTTGTCGTATGAATCAGCAATCTTGGCAAGCATTTCCGGAAGGCGGCCCGTTTCCTCGCCCACGGCTATCATGCTGATGACCATGGATGGGAACACCTTTGCCAATTCCAGCGGCTGCGCAACGCTTTCCCCTTCCTTGACGCTGTCGTGCACGTCCTGAATGGCGCGCGCTATGATCTCATTACCGGACGTCTCCTTGACAATCATCAAGGCCTGCAAGATCTGAACGCCTGAATTGAGCAGCGTTCCGAGGGTCCGCGTGAACCGGGCAACCCCCGCGAGCAGCTGCAGCCTGCCCAGGATGGGGATTTTCAGCTTGATGCTGTCTATCAAAAAACGCCCCTGATTTGTCTTCCCGAGCAGCGTTGTAGCCACGAAAATCCCAACCAAAGTGATGACCACCAGAGGGAATTTCTGGGCCACAAAACGGCTTGAATTGACGACAAACAAGGTTATTCCCGGCAGGGCCGCGCCTTCCAGCAGGCCCTCGAATATTGCCGTGAACTGCGGCACGATCTTTATCAGGAGGAATGCCACTATTGCGACGGCCACCACCAGCACCAATATCGGGTAGATCAGTGCGCTGGTCACCTTGTTCTTGAGCTTCTCCGACTTTTCCATAAACTCCGCAAGCCGGTTCAAGGACACCTCCAGGTTGCCGCCGAGCTCGCCCGCCTTGACCATGTTTATGAACAGCTTGTCGAACAGCTTCGGACGCAAGCTGAGCGCGTCGGCAAAGGTGCTTCCGCCTTCCACGCTGTCCGCCAACTGCTGCACAAGCTTCCGTATCGCGGGATTCGACTCCTGCTTGTGGAGTATCTGCAGCGACCTGAGCAGGGGCACGCCGGCGTCGATGAGCGTCGCGATCTGGCGGGTGACAACCACCAGCGCCTTTTTCGTGACCCGCCCGGACAGGAAGGGGATTTCTAAATTGATGTTCTTCTTGAGAGCCGCTTTCCTGGGCGGCGGCGCCTTGGCCTTCGACGCCTGGGAAGAGCGCGGCGCCTGCTTGGTCGCGACCTCCGAGATGTCGGACGCGAACACGCCCATCTCTTTCAAGCGCGCAAGGGCGCTGCCCTGGTTGGCCGCCTCTATGACGCCCTGTTTTTCCTCGCCCTGGGCATCCGTCGCCGTGTACTTATATTTCGGCATTCCAGCCTCCCGCGACGCTGCTTGTCCGAACGGCCCGGTACCATGGCGGAGAGGTGTCCGTCACTCTTTCTTCGCTTCGGGGCCGGCCGGAGTTTTCTTCTTTTTGCTGACAGGCGCTATTCCGACCCATTCCAGTCTTGATATTTCGGCGCCATTGCCGCGGCGCGTCCCGATTTTCAGGATGCGCGTATAGCCGCCCGCCCGGTCCGCGAACTGGGGCGCAATGTCCGAGAATAGCTTGCCCACGCTTTCAGGGGATCGCAAGGCCGCCACGGCCCGCCGGCGGGCCGCGAGGGTGCCGTTCTTGGCCAGCGTAACCATCTTTTCGGCCATGCTTCGAGCCATCCTGGCCTTGGCCGCCGTGGTGGTTATCGCCTTCTCCTCGATCAGGCTGCATATCATGTTGGCAAGCATCGCGCTCCTGTGCGCGCCGCTACGGCCCACCTTGGAACTGACCATCCTGTGTCGCATATCTGGCTTCCTCTTTGACTAAGCCCGCTACATATCGCTTTTTTCGGCACCGGCCGCCGCCGAACGAAGAGGGGCTTTCCACGTGCCCTCGTCTATCTTCATTCCGAGGCCAAGTCCGAGGTCCTGCAGCTTCTGCTTGATCTCGTTAAGGGATTTCTTGCCGAAGTTCCGGTACTTGAGCATTTCGCTTTCCTGCTTCATGGCGAGTTCGCCGACGTACAGGATGTTGGCGTTGTTGAGGCAGTTCGCCGCGCGAACACTGAGCTCTATCTCGTTCACGCTCATGTTCAGCTTCTTGAGGAGTTCCTCGCGGTCGCGATCAACCGCCTTCTCGCTCTTCTCGAACTCTATCAGGTCCTGGTCGTAGTTGGCGAGAAAATCCAGGTGATGGCGCAGGATCGTCGCGCCGCGGACGATCGCGTCGTCCGGGCTGATCCGCTCGTCCGTCCATATTTCGATGACCAGTTTTTCGAAATCGATCCGGCGCCCCACGCGGGTATTCTCCACGAAGTAGTTCACGCGCCTGACGGGCGAAAAAAGAGAATCGACGGGTATTACGCCCGGATCGCGTTTCTTGTCGCTCCAATCCGCGGGGGCGAAGCCCCGGCCGATGCCCACGGTCAGTTCCGCTTCGAGCCGCCCGTCATGCTCCAGCGTGGCAATGTAATGCGCCGGGTTGAGCACTTCGACCGAAGAGGTTTCCTCTATGTCGCCGGCGGTCACCTCGGACGGGCCCTTGACCTTGATTTTGACGACCTGGGGCTCGCGCGAATAGGTTTTGAAAAGCACTTTCTTGAGGTTCAGGATGACGTCGGTCACGTCCTCGACGGCGCCGGGCATCGAGCAGAACTCGTGGAACACCCCTTCGATCTTCACGGAAGTGATCGCCGCGCCCTCCAGCGAAGAGAGCAGCACGCGGCGCAGCGAATTTCCTATTGTCCGGGCATACCCTGTTTCGAAAGGTTCGGCGATGAACCTGGCATAGGTGTTCGTGGCTGACGCCTCGTCCTTGACGAGGCGCTTCGGCATCTCAAACCTTCCCATTTTGATCGTCATCGGCATCGTCCTTTTATCTGTCAAACAACCTCTTGTTCCGGGCGCGGCGGCAGACTTCCGGGGGGATGTGCGGCCGGGCCGCCCATTCCCGCCTTGAAGTGCGCCATTGCTACGATTTCGAACACAGTTCCACCACGAGCTGCTCGTCCACCACTGGCGCTATTTCCTCCCTGGTGGGAACATGCAGGACCACTCCGGAGCACTCCTTGCGATCAACGCTGAGCCACGAGCAAGGCGCGCGGCTTTCGGTGGCCTCAAGGGCTTTCCTTGCGTGCTCCCGGCTTTTGGCCGCGTCCTTCACCTGGACGGCGTCCCCCGCCTTCAGCACCATGGAAGGCGTATACGCCCTGCGGCCGTTCACCCGGATGTGCCGGTGCAGGACCATCTGGCGCGCCGCCCGGCGCGACGGCGCCATTCCGAGGCGAAACACGAGGTTGTCCAGGCGCATCTCAAGGCTCTGCAGCAGCATTTCCCCCGTGTTTCCGCGGGCGCTGCGCGCCCGGTCGAAGAACACTCGGAACTGGCCTTCCCTAACCCCGTACATGCGTTTCAGGCGCTGCTTCTCGCGGAACTGTTTTCCGTAGTCCGAGAGCTTGACCCGCTTGGCGGCGTGCATGCCGGGAATTCCGCGGCCCGTTTCAATCGGGCACTTGGCCATGTTACACCGATCGCCCTTCAAAAACAGCTTGGTGTTTTCACGGCGGCACAGTCTGCAAACAGCTTCTGTATAGCGTCCCATTCTTCAGACCTTCTGTTGTTGGCTCTTTTCGAATTTACACCCGCCGGCGCTTGCGGGCGCGGCACCCGTTGTGGGGAATCGGCGTGACGTCCCGGATCATCGTCACCGACAGCCCGGCGCCCTGCAGCGCGCGTATCGCCGACTCGCGTCCGGCGCCTGGCCCCTGCACGCGAACCTCCACTTCCTGAAGCCTGTAGGCCTGGACCTGGCGCACCGCGTCCTGCGTCACCACGGTCGCCGCATAAGCCGTGCTCTTCCGGGCGCCGCGGAACCCCATCCGGCCCGAACTGCTCCAGGCAATAACATTTCCCTTCTGGTCCGTGATTGAAACCTGCGTGTTGTTGAAAGACGACTGGATGTGGACGACCCCAGATGACACCGTGCGCGCGGCTTTGACCCGCGCACGCTTGACATCCTTGCCGGCCGCTTCTTCCGGCGCGGCGCCGGCGGCGTCTGCCGCGGGCTCCTTCCCGGCCGGCGCGGCTGTGGCCTCCGCGCCCTTTGAATCCGGCCTCGGCTTCTCGGCCGGAGCCGCGGCGGGCTTTTCATCCTTGTTCTCTTCCGCTTTCTTTTCCTTCGCCATATCCCATCGCTTTCTTGTTCTATGCCGCCCGGCCCGGACCGGGACGGGTTATTCCGCCTTGGCAACTGAACGCGCTTCCTTGCCGCGCACCGCCCCCACCGTGCGTCGGGGGCCCTTGCGTGTCCGGCCGTTAGTGTGGGTTCTCTGGCCCCTCACGGGCAGCCCCTTTCTGTGGCGGCCGCCGCGATACGAGCTGATGCTGATCAACCGGCGGATATTCTGAGCGACTTCCCGCCGCAGATCGCCCTCCAGCACGTACCCGTCCTGAAGCACCTGCGTCAGCCGGGTCAGCTCCTCGCCCGAAAGATCGTCGGCCGTCTTGCCCTTGTCAATGTTGGCCTTTCCGACTATCTCGCGCGCCCGGCCGGGCCCGATTCCGTAAATGTATCTGAGCGAATACTCGACCCGCTTCTTGCCCGGAATATCAATACCCATGATTCTTGGCATCCGACCTCTCCTATCCTTGACGCTGCTTGTGTCGCGGATTCGCGCATCGTATTCGCACCACGCCCTTCCGCCTGACGATTTTGCACCGCTCGCACATCCGCTTGATTGAACTTCTGACTTTCATTCCGAAGACTCCCCGCCGCAATCCTGTTTGCCCACTATCGCGCCCTGCGCCATGGCGCAGGGCGACACTTCAATCACCACGCGGTCGCCCTCGGACAACCCGCCAAGGCCGCGGCTCACGGCCGTCAGGCGATGGCCGTTCTTCAGCGCCGCCTCAAAAACAGAGGCTTTTATCATGCGGACCAGGCGCGCGTCCAGCCTAATTTTTTCTTTCGGACCCCGCACTGGTCAGTATCTCCGCCTCCCCCTCGGCAATCGCAATCGTGTGCTCAAAATGCACCGACGGCGCTCCGTCCCGCGTCACCACTGTCCACCCGTCATCCAGAACGCGAACCTCGTGCGACCCGCCGTTTATCATCGGCTCTATCGCCAGCGTCATTCCGGCCGCCAGCTTCGGCCCCCGGCCCGCGGGTCCGAAATTCGGGATCTGCGGCTCCTCGTGCATTTTCCGCCCGACCCCGTGCCCGACAAAATCCCTCACCACCGAAAATCCGCGGCGCAACACGCTCTGTTCGATCGCGTGCGATATGTCCGAAAGCCTTGCCCCCGCGCGCGCCGCCTCGATCCCGCGCCTCAGGGCTTCCTCGCCAGCCGAAATCAGCCGCAACCTGCCCGGGTCCGTCACCCCCACCCCGACCGTGGTCGCGGTGTCCCCTATGAACCCGTCCACCTCGACGCCCACGTCAAGGCTTACGATGTCCCCCATCTCCACCCGGCGCCGGCCGGGAATCCCGTGAACGACCTCCTCGTTCACGGAGATGCACACGTGCCCCGGGTAGCCCCGGTATCCCAAAAACGCGCTGCGCCCGCCCGCCTTGCTGATCAGCTCCCGCGCAAGCGCGTCGAGTTCGCCGGTCTCAACCCCGGGCCCCACGCAGCGGGCTATTTCACCGCAGATGCATGCCGTGACCCGTCCGGCGACGCGCATCCGCTCCAGCTCCTTTTCATTTTTTATGACGATCACCGCAGACCTGTCCCGGGCCTCATTTGCTTCCTCCCAGCGCCCGCAGAGTGTCCGCAATCGTCTTCTCTTTCGGCTGCGCGGAATTGACCCGGGCCAGGAGCCCCCGGCCGTCGTACAGCGCAATCAGGCCTTCCGTCTGCCGCTTGAACACGTCAAGGCGGTTCTCAATGGTTTCCCTCTTGTCGTCCGGCCGGGTCACCACTTCCCCCCCGCACAGGTCGCAGCGGCCGGGGTTTTTCGGAGGATGATTCCTGGCATGGTAGATCGCCGCGCACTTCCGGCAAGTCAGGCGTCCGCATAGGCGCTCTATGCACAGATCCCTGGGCGCCTCGAGCAGCACAACCCTGTCAACCGCGCCTTCCCGGCGCGCCAGTCCCTCGTCAAGCAATTTTGCCTGCTCTGACGTGCGGGGAAAGCCGTCAAAAAGGAACGCGGAATCCTTCCCATCCCTGTCTATACGGTCGAAAACAAGCGCGAGAATGACCTCGTCGGGGACCAGTTCCCCGCGCTTCATGAAGGATTCCGCCTTCAGGCCCACCGGCGTCGCCGCCTTGACCGCCGCCCGAAGCATGTCGCCGGTTGACAAGTGGGTCAATCCCATGGTGTCCCGGATGGCTTCCGCCACCGTTCCCTTTCCGACGCCCGGCGCGCCCAGCAGAATGATTGCCTTCATTGTCAGCGCCTCCCCCGGAGACGGCCCTTCTTCATGAACCCGTCATAGTGCCGCATCAGCAGATGCGACTCCACCTGGCGCATCGTGTCAAGCATCACCCCTACGATGATAAGCAGGCTCGTGCCCCCGAAAAAGGAGGCGACAATCCACGGGATCCCGAACTGCCTCGCCATGATGGTGGGT